>JAQCJA010000041.1 GCA_027593305.1 bacterium | reverse complement strand
GCAACCTGCCAGCGTTTCGGGATTTCCGGCCCTTCCGTACACCCGCCCGGGGGGCTCTCAGCTTTGTCGCCGCCGGGCCGCTGCAGATCGACCCGCAGCGTGTTGCCGCCGCCGGCTACGAGGCCCACGTGGCAGCAACAACAACCGAACGGGCCTGGGTCCAGTCCCTGCCCCTGGGTGCGTTCGGCATTGAGGACCTGCCAGCCGAACTGAATGCCCCCAAACAGAACCTGATGGTACTGTTGTCGCCGCGGGATCCCTGGGCGGGGCAACTGCTGGTACTGGCGGCATCCAGCCTGTTCCGGGATGGCATCGTTTCCCAGGCCGGGTTCGGTCACACGGTTTTTCTTGCCGATCTGGTCCGTAGCTTTGCCGATCCCGAGCAGTTGCTGCGGCAACGGGTCGAGCGCCACATTCCGCCGGCCCTGCCGGCGCTGTCGGGGGCGGCCCGGATCGGTTGGCGGATCCTGATCGTGGCCCTGGTGCCCGCACTGTGGTTGCTGCTGGCCATGCGTCGTGTCGTTGCCGACGCCGATCTGCGCTGGCGTCGACTTGTGCCGACACCCGGCCAGCAGGCCTGGCTCGCTTTTGTTGTGCCCGGCGTCGCCTTGCTGCTGTGGCTGGCGCTGCACAACTCGCTGGCGGGTATACGCCTGGACGCCACGGTCGCCCGACTGCATACGCCGTCCCCACAACTCATCGCCGAGCTGCACGAGGCAACGGGTCTGCGCGCCGAACTCATCCTGTCGGCGCCCTCCCGCTTGCCGGCCGAAGTTCGTGCGGTTGCGCGCAGAGTGAGGGACTTGCTCGATGGTGGCGGCGTGCCGCTGCGCGTGCACCGGCTGCCTGATGAAGATGACGTCGGCACCGAATATGCCGCTGTGTCCACCTTTGAAGTCGCAGGCGTGCGCAGCGACACGGCCGTGACGACGCGGATCCGCAGCGCCCTGCGCCTGACTCAGGGTGACCGCGCCACCATCATACCGCGGCTGGATGGCGACACGGGACAACACCTCGACTTCCTGCTGGCAGCCGCGTTGCGCAACCTCAGCAACGGCGGCGCGCCGGTTCTGACCGTGGTTTCAGATCTGCCGAGACTGTCGCCGGCAGAGGCGCTGGAAGATTATCAGAAGAAGAGCCTGAGTGCACCACAAGGTGTCGACGTCTACAGTGAGGCCAAGAGTCTGTTGGCCGACTATGGCTACGACGTACGGCACGTGTCGCCGCGCGACCCGGTGCTGCCGGCACGGGCCGATGCCGTGCTCTGGTTTCAACCACGGCGGGACTCGACACCGGTACTGACACAACTCAGCCAGTACCTGGGCAATGGTGGCCGGGCCGTTGTCGCGCTGCAGCACTTCAACATCCAGCAGCGTCAGTATCGGGGTACGGGTTTCGAGACCGTGCACTGGCCGCAGCCGCAGTTTCAGGATTTTGATCGCTACCTGCGGCTGGTCGGTGTCGAGCAGGTGCGCGAGGTCCTCTTCGACCGGACCCGTCACCATCTCGAGATCGACACCCAGGTCAACCGCAGTGCTGTGCGCGAGTATGATGCGCAACAGGTCGCCCTGCCCTTTCTGATTCGCGCCGTGGGGGCCAATTTCTCCAGCACATCACCGATGACGCGCAGCCTCGGCGACCTGCTCTTCATCTGGGGCAACCGCTTTCGCTTTGATCCTGCGTCCCTTGCCGCCGCGGACATGACAGCCGAAGTACTGGTCACCACCACTGCCAACGCCTGGGCCTACGACTGGAGCGGGGGTTGGCTGCCCCCGGAGGCGCTCGATGAGAGTGCCAATGTGGCCCTTGCGGGGCCGCAGGCGCTGGTGGTAACACTTTCCGGTCGTTTTCCCGTGGTCGACGCCGTGCACTCCGAGGATGGTGGCACGCAACTGGTCCCGCGTGATGGCGCCGGCAAACGGGGCAACCTGACGCTGGTGGGCTCGTCGGAGATGTTCAAGGATCCGTACCTGCACAGCCCTGGATTCGCGCACGATCAACTGCTGCTCAACACGGTAGCCAGCGCGGTGTATGGGCCGGCACTCACCTCGTTTCTGGGCCGCCATGGAGCAGCCATTCGCGGGTTCGCCGTTGTCAGTCCGGCCGTGCGCTCCGTATGGCGTTTCGCCGTCATCGGCGGTGGTCCCTGCCTGCTCGGCCTGGTCGCACTGTGGGGACGGCGGCGGCGACCACGCCACGGGGCCCGCCGGTGAACCGCTGGCTCGGAATATTGGCTGTGGCGCTGCTGCTGCTTGGTGGCCTCGACTTCTGGGTGCGCCATGAGCGTACGGCGCAGCGACTGGCCGACAGCCGCCTGCAGGCGCTCGTCGATCCAGCCCAACAGATCGTGCCGGAACGCGTGCGGGTCGTGCGCGTAGGCTTCCCCGGTGCCGGCGAGTTTCGCTACGAGCTGCAGAACGGCACCTGGCGGTTTCCGGCCTACTTCAACGCCTACGTCTACGGCGATCGCATGCAGGCGTTTCTTGGGTCCATTGTCAGCGCCACAGGAACGCGCGCTACGCAGGACGCCAATGCCCATGATGAACTGGGTGTCGCCGATCATCAGGCGGTGCGCGTCATCCTCGAGGATGGCAGTACGGCGTTGGTCGAGGTCCGGCTCGGCCCCGGCATTCCCGGGCCGGACGGGGAGGAAAGTTATGCGCGTCGAGCCGGTAGTGAGCTGGCCCTGCATCTGCATGCGCACCCGGCGCAACTTCTGGGTGATGCGCGTCCGCCGTTGCTCGATCCACATCTGCTGCCGCGGGACGGGAGCCGCCGAGCCCCGACACAAGTGCGCATCGTCACCGGGGAGAAATCGTATCTGCTGCGCCGGGTGCTGGCGCCATGGCCCGAGGATGCCCCCCCCATACCCACGGACGAGCGCGACCGCTACCGCTGGGTCCTGCAACGGGACACCCGCATCGACACCTGCGACAACAACAGCGTCTACATGTGGCTGAGTTGGTTGCGCAGTGTGCGCTTTGCCCAGCTGGTGGACCCCGGGGACCAGGGCTACGGACTTGGTTCGACGGGCACAGTCGAACTGACGGACGAGGCGGACACAACCGATCGCCTGCTCATCGGCCGTGCGGGCAGCAGCGGCGACAGCTACGTCGGCAATCAGAGCGCCAACCTGGTCGCCGTCATGCCCTCCCTGCGGGCCCGTTGGCTGCTGCCTCCACCCGGCGTGCTGCTGGATCCCCTGCCAGACCCCTCGCCCTACGAGAGCATCCCGTGATCATCGACGTCCATACCCACGCCTGGCAGTACCCCGATCATTTCACGGATGATTTCCGCGCGCAGGGCCGCCGCGCCAAAGGCGGCGGCGACCTCGACCTGACGGTGACCCTCGATGCGTACAATGCCACGGGTGGCCGTCACGCCGATCGTGTCGTCGTCTTTGGCGGCAAGGCCAGACTCTCAGGACTGTGGGTGGATGATGATTATGTGGCCGCCTACGTGGCGCAGGATCCGCAGCGTCTCATCGGCTTCCTCTCCGTTGACCCGACCCAGCCGGGCTGGCAGGCCGAGATGGAGCGGGGCCATCAGCAGCTGGGCATGAAAGGCATCAAGTTGCTGTCCATGTATGCCGGCTTCTACCCCCACGAGGAGCGCCTCGATCCCCTCTGGCAGTACGCCACCGATCACGCCCTGCCGGTGTTGCTGCACACGGGCACCACCTTCGTTGCCCAGGCGCCCATCGACTGCACACTACCCCGGCATCTGGATCCGGTGGCCACCCGCTTCCCGGACGTACGCATCATCATGGCCCACATCGGTCATCCGTACGAAGGCGAAGCCGTGGTCGTGGCGCGCAAACACCCCAACGTCTACACAGATCTGTCGGCCCTGCATTACCGGCCGTTTCAGCTGTATCAGAGTTTGATGCTGGTGCAGGAGTACGGCATCTGGCCCAAGGTGCTCTTTGGCACCGACTATCCCTTTACTTCGATCGACGCTTCGATCGAGGGACTGCTCGGGCTGAACAGGATGCTGGATGGCACCGCCCTGCCGCGCCTGCAGGAAACACAGATGCAGGCCTGCATCGAGCGCGACACACTGGACCTGTTGCGGCTGAGCTGATCTTCCTGCGTCGGCTCGCCGGTGGCGGCTTGCCGGCGTCAGCGCAGTTCCTGGAGTTCTTCGCTGGACCAGATCTTGCGCTTGAAACGCCGGTTCTTCGATGACATGTCGATCTGATAGAGACTCGACAACTCCGGCGTGGCGACCTGCAGGATCGCGCACAGATTGCGCGCCAACCATTTCTCAATCTTGAGCACCACCATCTTCTTGCGCAGGCGGCCCTGGACGTCACGATTGAGAATGGTGGGCATGGTGTTGAGCGCCAGGATCTCGTCGATCGACGTATTGGCCATCTTCTCGCGGCCCTCTTCGCTGGCATAGAAGTGGGTCACGGCAAACACGGTCTTGCCCGGACTGATCTTCTTCAGAAACTGACACGACTTCACCACTGTGGAGCCCGTGCGCACCATGTCGTCGAACAACACGATGTCATGACCATCGAGCTGTTCAAAGGTGGACTCGCTCTGCGCATCCAGGGAGATCTCCAGCTCCCGTTCCCCGGTGCGCTCCTTGTTGAGCAGAATGCACTTGGCTCTGGGCAGATCCAGTTTGGCGTACAGTTCCTTGACGAAGTCCTGTGCCCCTCTGTCGGGCGCACACAACGCCAATCCCTCTCCGCCTGCCCCATAGCTGACAATGTTCGAATTGAGCAGGTAGTGGATGTAGATCTCGTAGGGGATCAGGTTGTGGAACCCACCCTTGAAGACATCTGAGAAGATGGTCTGCACCGCGTCGGAGTGATTGTGTACCGTCACCACCCGATCGACACCGGCCAGCTTCAGCATCTGTGCGTAGAGCTTGGCGGTGAAGGGTTGTCCATCGAATTTCTTCAGATCCCGCGCGCTGCGTTCGATGCCCTGTGGACCCAGCTCAAGTCGGGCGCCGCGGTCCTGCGCACTGTAGTACAGATCCGGCTCCACCAGCACGACCGCGGCGGCGCCGTTCTCCTTGGCGGCGCGGGCAATGAACAGATTGCGCATGGCCAGGCTCTGCCGACTCATCACCAGATTGCTCGTGCTGACGATGACGACCCTCTTGCCGTGGAGCTTGCTGCCAATGTCGGCGAAGTCCTGCTCGTCGGAGATGAAGCGCGGACAGAATTCGGAGTTCGCGAACATTTTCATGCTGATGAGGTCCGCGATATCCTCGGATTGCCCCATCGCGAAAGCCACGTCAATGGCAAAGGGGTCGTCCGAAGAGTTCCCCACAACAACCAGGTCCGATACCAGACCACCAGGCAGGCCCATCATCTACTCCTGTTGCACGCGGCGAAGGATGCGCCTAACACAATGCACTGCGGGCGCATGGATGTCCAGCGCCTTCCGGGTGCCCCCAGGGCCTGGCCGCGCCAGCCGATCTAGCCCCGCTCCGCCTCGACCTGACCAACGAACAGCCGCCGGAACCATGTCATGGCGTCCTCGCTCAGCGAGTACAGCACCGGCACCAGCACCAACGTCAGGAAGGTAGCGAAGAGGATTCCCGCAATCACGGCAATCGCCATGGGCGCCCACCACGCCGCCTGCTCGCCGCCCCAGAACAAGTCCGGTGCAAGAGCCGTGTAGAGACCGAAAAAGTCAAAGTTGAGCCCGATCGCCAGGGGTGCCAGGCCCAGGGCCGTGGTGATGGCTGTCAGCAGCACCGGGCGCAGGCGTGTGCGGCCGCCGCGCACGAGCGCCTCCTGCAGATCCAACCCATCGCGCTGACGCAGAGTATCGATGTAGTCGATGAGGATGATGGCGTTGTTCACCACGATCCCCGCCAGCGAAATGATGCCGACACCCGTCATGATCACGCCAAAGGGCATCTGGAACAGCATGAGGCCCAGCAGGACACCGGCGACGGACATGATCACCGACGTCAGGATGATGCCCGGCTTGATGACCGAGTTGAATTGTGTCACCAGGATGAAGGCGATCAACCCCAGGGCCACCAGAAAGGCGGTCGACAGAAACGCCTCGGCCTCCGCCTGATCCTCCGACTCACCCGTATACCGCACGGTGTATCCCGGGGGCAACTCCGCAGCGATGAAGGTCGCCAGCGTCTGCTGCACTTCCACCAGAACGGTGTTTTTCTGATACCCTTCCCTGACCTGCGAACTGACGGTGGCGACACGATCCATATCCTTGCGGCGAATCGAGCCCAGGCCCTCACCAACGTCCCAACTGGCAACCGACACCAGCGGCACCTGGTCCCCCGGTTCATTGGTCACGGTCAGATCCCGCAAGGACTCCAGATCGTTGCGCCATGGCTCGGCCAGTCGCACGGTCACGTCGT
The DNA here is from genome assembly GCA_027593305.1 of bacterium. Lineage (GTDB taxonomy): Bacteria > Latescibacterota > UBA2968 > UBA8231 > UBA8231 > UBA8231. The sequence goes on along the minus strand of JAQCJA010000041.1, from coordinate 10,688 downwards.
ACTCATCGTTGCCCGTGCGATACTGCGTCGCCTCCGTGCCCTGCACGGCGGTGCGGACCATGCCCGCCACCTTGAAGGTGGACAGACCGTAGAGCGCCGCTTTTTCGCGATCCACATGTACGGACAGTTCCGGGCGCGCCTCATCCAGGTCACTCTCCAAACCTGTCAGCCTGGCGCTCACCGCCGAGTTGCGCAGGATGTAGACGACCCGATCCGACAGCTCTTTCAGCCTCTGCGGATCCTTACCAACGATCTCGACGTTCACCGGCGGCCCCGAGGGTGGCCCCTCCTGCGGCTTGTTGACACTGATCTCGGCGCCCGCCACATCACGCCCCAGGCGCTCCTGCATGAGGGCCATGGTTTCGTTGGTATTCTGCTCGCGGTCCTGGTAGTCGACAAAGCTGACCATGACGCGCCCGGAGTTGGGCCCCTGGGAGCTGCCCATCATCGCATTGCCACCGCCCCCCACTGTGGCCACCCCTGACTCCGCATCGCCATATCCGGGAACACTGACGACTTCCGCCTCGAGAACGCGGATGATGTCATTGGTGAATTCCACCCGTGTGCCCACGGGTGTCTCGACATCGATCCAGACCTGTTTGGGCGGGATGTCTTCAGGAAAGAACTCGACGCCACTGTTGTACTTGCCGAAGAGGACGACGATGACGACGAAGCCGGCAACCGTGCCGAGGACCGACAGCAAACGATGCCCCAGAGCCCAGCGCAGTGCCACCTCGTAGCGGTCCATGAGCCACGGCAGACCCGCCGCCTGGAAGCGGCGCGCGATCGGGCCGAGAAAGAAGTGATTGGCGAGCCAGCAGATCAGCGCTGTCGCCGCCATCAGCGCCGTGGTGAAACCGTGGGACAGAGTCATGGGAATCGCCAGCAAGAGACCGGCAACCAGCAGCAACCAGCGGCCAGCCCGTGGCATGGGCTTGGACACCTCGCCCTCGAGTCGCAGGTAGCGGGCGCACAGCACGGGAACGATGACGAGGGCAACAAACAGCGAACTCGACAGCGTGACGATCAACGTCAGCGGCAGGTAACTCATGAATTCGCCGGTGATGCCCGGCCAGAACAGCATGGGGCCGAAAGCGGCGAGGGTCGTCAGCGTCGCGGCAATCACGGGCACGGCGACTTCGCCCGTCGCCTTGCGCGCCGCCTCGGCACGATCCCACCCCTCCTCGACGTAGCGATAGGTGTTTTCCACGACGACGATGGCGTTGTCCACCAGCATGCCAAGAGCCAGGATCAACGAGAACAGCACGACCATGTTCATGGTCACGCCGAGGAGGCTGAGTACCAGAAACGACAGCAGCATGGACGTGGGGATGGCGATGCCGACCAGTGCGGAGTTGCGCACGCCGAGGAAGAACAGCAGCACCGCAACGATGAGCAGCAGGCCGGAGATGATGTTGTTCTCCAGACTGCTTACCATCATGCGAATGTCCTGTGACATGTCGGTGGTGATCTTCACCACCGTTGTCGGGGGGAACAGCGGCTGCATGGCCGCCACGGCGGCGCGCACAGCGTCCGCTGTTTCGATGATGTTCTCGCCGGAGCGCTTGACCACATCCAGAGTGACCACAACACTGCCATCGAGGCGTGCATAACTTTCGATCTCGGCAAAGCCGAAGTCGACAGTGGCAAGATCACGCACATGGATGGGGCGGCCGTCACGCGTCTCAACAACGATGTCACGGATCTCCAGCGGGTCGTGCAGTTCACCGTCAATGCGCACAAGGAACTTCATCTCACCCACGTCGATGGAACCACCGGGAATGTTGACGTTCTCATCACGAATGGCGTCGACCACGTCCTCGAGGGACACACCGTAGAACTGCAGTCGCGACAGGGAGACGTCGACCTTCACTTCGCGTTCTCTTCCCCCCCGCAGATCGACGCGCAAAACGGTGGGGATCTGTTCCAGCAGATCCTCGAGCTCTGCACCGGTCTCCTTCAGGCGCACCAGCCCATAGGCACCGGACAGGTTGACCTGCATAATCGGCACTTCCTGAAAGTCGAACTCGTAAATGTTCGGCTCTTCGACATCCTCCGGCAGATCGGGCTTGGCCAGATCTACCTTTTCCCGTACCCGTTGCAGCGCCTCGTCCATGTTGACGGCCGTGGTGAATTCGGCGACGATGCTCGAATACCCTTCCACCGAGGTGGATGTCAGTTCCTTGAGGTCGGGTACGGTGTTGAGCTCCTGTTCCAGCACCCGGGTGACGAGCGACTCCATGTCCTTGGGTGAGACACCCGGGTAGATGGTATTGACCGCGATCATCGGGATCTCGATCTCGGGGAAGGACTCCTTCGGAATCGTCTGGTAAGCCATCACGCCGGCCATGGTGATGATGAAGAACATGATCAGCACCGACGTGCCGTGGTTCACGGCCCACGATGTGATTGCCAGTTCCTTGTATGCATCGCCGCCGGCGGGCCTGGCACCCGGCGTCGATATGTCATCCTTCCCCTGCATCATTTGCTCACGATCCGCACGCGGTCACCGTTGGCCACCTGATGCTGGCCGACGACGATCAATTGATCTGCTGAGGACAACCCGTCGGTGATCACCACCATGTCACCAGCCGAAGGTCCCATGGTCACAACCCGGGCATCGGCGGTGGCGCTGTTGGCCGAGCCCGTGACAACGTAGGCCGCATAACCTGCCTCGGTGCGTACCAGCGCCTGCCGCGGTACGACAACCACATCGGCAAGCAGTCGCCGCTGCAGCACGACTTCGGCCACCATCTGCGGCTTGGCACCAACTACCGGAGCCGCCAGGGACAGTTCCACCAGGAACGTGCGGTTCGCCGGGTGCACCTGAGCCCCCACATATGACACTTGCGCCGTGCCCTGATAGCCCAGATCCGTGAGACCGACACCGGCGGCGGCGCCGATGCTGACGTCGCCGGCGTAACGCTCCGGTACGCCGGTGACCACTTTCAGCGGTTCAACATCGACGATGCTGCCGATGGCCTGGCCGGGGGCGACGACGGAACCCACTTCCACCAGGCGCGAATCGAGCACACCGGCGAAGGGCGCTCGAATCATCACACGCTGAAGGCGCTCGTCGATGAGGGCCAGGCGCGCAGCGGCTCCCTCGGCGGTGTAGCGCGCCTCCAGGAACCCACTTTCGGTGCCGATGTCGTCCTCCTCGTAGAGCCGCCGTACCCGTTCCCACAATTCAGCAGTCAGCCTGGCCTGAGCGTGGGCCTCGTCGCGCTGCGCCTGTAACAGATCATCGTCGAGCCGCAGCAGCACCTGGCCGGCGGTGACGGTGGCACCCTTGTCGACCAGCACTTCGGCGACCATGCCACCTTCCTCGGCGGCGACTGTAACGATCCGGTCTGCAGCAATCGTGCCCGTCAGGCGGATGGCATCCTGAAACGTCTGCGTCTGCAGGGTCACGGTCTCGACGTTGATGACGCGCCGCGTGTCCTGCTGAGCGGCTATGTCCGAAGCGGCGGATTGCTGGCCACACGCCGTCAGCAGAGCCAGGCAGATGACCGTCGCAGCGGCGACGGGGCGGGCCATGTGAACACCTGAGAACATGATGAGATCCTTCATGGACGGCGCGCTCATTGCGGGCCCTCCAGCGTCGGAGGGTTGTCTACCGGGGAGACCCGGCCCACAGCAAAGTCGAGACGGGCCCGTGTGGTCAGCACATCATGTGCGGCCTGGGCATGGTTGAATTCGCTCTGGCGCAGAGCGATTTCGGCGTCGGTCATTTCCAGCCGACTGCCGACACCCTTCTGATAACGGGCCATGGCAATTTCGTAGCCGCGCCCGGCCTGGGCCACGGCTCGTCGTTGCGCGTGCTCGCGGGCGCCGGCCTCCAGCAGCGACTCGAGCAGATCGCGGACCTGCGCCGCCGCCTGATCACGCCCAAGCTGCAACTGTGTCCTGGCCTGTCGATGCACGGCCTGGCGTTGATGCACGCGTGCATGGCGCTGCAAACCGGTAAACAGCGGCAGTCGGAGGCTGACGCCGGCCAACTTGCTGGTGGCTCGGGACAACTCGGTACCGAAGAAATCGGGGCTGCCATTCTGCTGCGCCTGTACGTCCCAGCTGCCAAAGAGGGATACGGTGGGCAGGTAGTCGACCTGCTCGAGGCGCACCTGGGTCTGACGCAGCGAGACAAGCTGTTCCAGTTGCCGCATGTCGGAACGCTGCGCCAGGGCCCGATCCACGAAGATTTCCGTGGAATCGGCGACCGCCGTCAGGGCGGGAAACCGCAGCGTGTCCGTCAACGCGCCTGTCTGCGTCAGGCGCAGACGACGGGGCGCTGCAAGGTCGAGTTCCACCGACAGTTGTCGCTGTGCCGCGGCGACGGCATTGCGGGCCCGCAGTTGTGCAGGCTGCAGGTTGGACAACTCCACCTGCAGCCGCAGGGCATCGTATGATGTGGCCATGCCGGCGCGGGACCGTGCTTCGGTCTCGGCCAGTGCCTGGCGCACCCGCTCCAGCGAGCGCTCGGTGAGGCGGACCTCCTCCTCGCGCAGCAACAGTTCGTAACAGAGCAGTCGCACCCGCGTGGCAACCTCCTGCGTGCGGCCACGCAGCACCTCCACCTGCAAGCGCTCAAAACGCGCCGCCGCGTTGGTGCTGACCAGCAGGGCCGGGTCGAACAGGGCCTGCTCGACGCGGATGGCGCTCTGCCAACTGTTGTCGGCGCCGAACTGCAGCGAGATGAACTCATCCTCGGCGGCGGTGGCATCGAACACCCGCGCCGGCACAAAGGAGACGGCGGGAGAAATATTGCGCACGTAGCTGGCCGAGGCGCTGACCTGCGGCCAGACCTGACCCCAGGTCTCCGACGCCTGGGCGCGGGCTTCGGCGAGATCTTCGGCGGCCGAGCGCAGATCACGACTGCGTTCCAGGGCCAGACGCACGGCATCATCGACACTCAGCAGCAGGTCATCGGCCGGCATGGCTACCGGCGCGGTCGCAGGCGCGGTCTGGGCGGCTGCAGCCAGAGCCCACAGGCAGACAGTGAGCAGACCTCGGCGGACAGGACGAAGTGTTCTCATGCGACGGCCGCCGTGTCCTGCGGCAGATCCTTTTGCGTCGCCTCGTACAGCGGCGTCACCATGCCGTGCATGATCCTCCGGTTGGACTCGTGGAACACCAGCCTGAATGCTTCTTCGTCCATGTGCAAACAGCCCCGCAGGTAGATGGAGATCAGCCCGTGGGCATGCGCCCACAGAGTCAGTGAAATTTCCTGGGCCCCAAGGGGCCGCAGCAGTTCCGCCTCGATGCACTCGCGCACACGATCGTTGAAGAACTGTCCCACACCATCCATGCGCGCCATCAGATCCGCTGGAAACACTGCCGCACCCAGTGTGTGGGCCGGCGCATGCATCATTTCGTAGAACTTGGGGTGACGGAGGGCGAAATTGAGATACCCCTCGCCGGTCAGGTGAAACCGCTCGGCGGGCGTCCGCCCCGACAACGCCCTCGACAGATGTTCGGCGCACAGGCGATAGGACTCACTGACAACTTCCAGCAGTATTTCCTCGCGGCTGGCATAGTGTCTGTACAAGGCCGGCGCCGTTACTCCGAGGTCCCGCGCCAGACGACGCATGGACACCGCTTCGATGCCGCCCTGCAGGTACAAGTCGCAGGCATGGGGTAGAATGTCTCTCCGATTCATTGTTAATGATGTTAACTCACGTCGCTGAAGTCTGTCAATATTGAAGGATATTCCCGGGTGAACTGCGTGATCCTGAGACCCTTCAGAGCAGCTCGCTTACATCAATGCCAAACTCAGCCCCGAAGGCCCGCCACACATCCTCCCCGACAACAGCCACGCCAGCCTCGTACGACGTGCGCACCTCGTCGGCACTCGCCTGACCGGGTAGTACGAAGCCCGCCACGGGCGCCGCCATACAGAACTGTACCGCCAGATGGCGGATGTCGACACCCCGTGCCTGGCACCACTGCCACATCCGTTGCGCCTTCGGCTCGGCCATGTCGCGCACCTTGCGCTGCTCATCTTCGGCGTCGGGCTGTGCGCCCGTGAGCAACCCCATGGCCAGCGGACTGGCCAGAATCACGCCCACATCCTGCGCCCGACACAGAGGGAACAGTTCCGTCGCCGCCGCCTGTGTCAGCAGGTTGTATTCGAGATACGTCAGGATCAACTCAATGTGACCGGTGGCGATGGCACGCTGGTGCACGTCGGCCGAGCGCGCCCCCAGACCGATGTGTCGGACCGTGCCTTCGGCTTTCATCTTCAGCAGTTCATCGAGGGCGTTGCCTGGCGCCAGCGGATCGAGAAAGTCCCCGGCTTCCAGTTGCGCGATCTGGTCGTATCCGTGGATCAGTACACAATCGAGATAGTCGGTGTGCAGATCCCGCAGGCTCGCCTCGACGCTGGCTCTGGTTTTTTTCGCCGAATGATCCGAGGTGCGTTCATTGCGCACATGGCTGCTGACTTTGGCCTGCAGATAGATCTGCTGGCGACAGCCGGTCGCGGCGATGACCTCGCCCCAGATCTCCTCGCTCTGTCCTGGATAGGTATCAAGAAAGTCCATGCCCAGATCGAGGGCGGTCCGGATGCCGGCAATCGTGCCCTGTCTGCCTGCCTTGTGCCACCAGGCACCACCGAGACCGATGGCGGCAGGGGTCATCGCCGAACGGCCGAGCCGACGCTGTGGCAGACGCTGTGACAGACCGGTCATACCTCAGCTCCCCAGCAGTGACATGCAGCATTTCTTGTATTTCCTGCCGCTGCCACAGGGACACGGATCGTTGCGGCCCGTGTCACTGCCGGCTTTGCGCACCGTCGCACCACGAACCGACCCATCACCACGAAAGCTTGCCTCGTAGCCCGCCTCCATTTCCCCCAGACGCTCCGCCCACTGGTTGCCGCGGGGAAAACGCCCCGTGGAGGGCAGGAACTCCAGGAAGGCGCGCAGCAACTCCGGGAATCTTTGCCGGTGTGCCAGGGGCACATCGAGCCGGGCCACGCTGTGTAAGGCCCGCGTCATGCTCTCTTCCGAGACCACCACACCCACTTCGTCGCACCAGTGGGCCAACAGCGGCTCCGCGTGGCTCTTCAGATCCGGGTCCAGCAACAGGTAATGCTGCGAGTCGCTGAAACTGGAGACTTCATCGGTCAGTTTGGCCATCTTCTACCTGCGTAAGAAAACGCCCTCGCGAACGTCAGGTTCACAAGGGCGCATCGTGGGTGGATCGAGAGCATCGTTGGTGTCCGCCAAAAAATCAGGGCAGCGATGTGGTCCCCATGAGGTAGCGATCACATTCCCGTGCTGCCTCGCGACCTTCCTTGAAGGCCCATACCACCAGGCTCATGCCACGGCGCACATCACCGGCGGCAAACACGCCGGGGATGCTGGTCATGTACTTGCCGGCTTCGGCTTTCACATTCGAGCGTTGGTCCCGCTCCAGACCCAGCGCTTCCGGGATTGTGTCCTGCGGACCCAGCCAGCCCATGGACAACAGGACCAGCTCTGCAGGCCACTCCCTTTCGCTGCCAGGCACTTCGCGGAAGGGTGGGCCACCGGCGGTCTTCACCCATTCCACTTCCTGCGTCACCAGGCCACGCACGTTGCCGCTGCCATCGTCGAGGAAGTTGACCGTGCTCAACAGATACTTGCGTGGGTCCTCGCCATGCAGCGCTTTGGCCTCTTCCTGACCATAGTCAAGCTTGTACACCTTGGGCCATTCGGGCCACGGATTGTCGGGGCTCCGTTCCATCGGCGGCTCGGGAATGATGTCGAACTGGTACAGACTCTTGCAGCCATGCCGCAGAGACGTGCCGACACAATCCGTGCCCGTGTCACCACCACCGAGGACGATCACATTCTTGTCCTTGGCACAGATGTAGTTGCCGTCCGCCAGATTCGAGTCGAGTAGCGACTTGGTGTTGGCATGGAGAAAGTCCAACGCCTGGTGGATGCCCTTGAGCTGACGACCGGGTTTGGGCAGATCACGCGGCTTCAAAGCACCGATGCACAGCACCACAGCATCATGATTGTCGATCAGGGTCTGTGCCGGAATGTCCTTGCCGATCTCCGTTTTGGTGACAAAACGGATGCCCTCCGCCTCCATCTGCTCGACGCGGCGTTGAACGTAGCGCTTGTCGAGTTTCATGTTGGGGATTCCGTACATCAGGAGTCCGCCGATGCGATCGGACCGCTCATACACGGTAACCCGGTGCCCGGCTCGATTCAGTTGCATGGCAGCGCACATCCCGGCCGGCCCCGAACCGACAACGGCGACCGTCTTCCCGGTTCGTCGATGTGGTGGTTGCGGCACAACCCAGCCCTGTTCCCAGGCTTTGTCGATGATCGATACTTCGATGTTCTTGATCGTCACGGCGGGATCGTTGATCCCCAGAACGCACGATCCCTCACACGGTGCCGGACAGACGCGGCCGGTGAATTCGGGGAAGTTGTTCGTCTTGTGCAGGCGGTCCAGCGCCTCGTGCCACAGGCCGCGGTAGACGAGGTCGTTCCATTCCGGGATCAGATTGTTGATGGGGCAACCTGAAGCGAAGGGCGAGTTCACCGGCAGGGTCGTGCCCGTATGACAGAACGGCACGCCGCAGTCCATACATCGGCCCCCCTGCTCGCGCAGCGTCGCGTCGCTCAGATGCAGGTGGATCTCGTCGAAGTCCTGCAGGCGCTCGACGGGATCACGGTCAGCGGGCAGTTCTCGTTTGGTCTCGAGGAATCCAGTTGGCTTTCCCATATCAGTGCCCCGCCACTCTGGTAACGTCGTCTCTGTTCTCAATGAAGGCATCCATCACTGCATCATCTCCGCAAAGACCGGACTGACGGGCCCGCTCAATGGCGGCCAGCATCCGCCGGTAGTCGCGAGGAAACACCTTCACAAAAAGCCTGGCGCGCTCGGGCCAGTGATCGAGGATCTCGCGACCCAGGGGTGACTTCGTGTAGCGTTCGTAGCGTTCTATGAGGCGGCGCACTTCGACCAGATCATCCTCGTTCAACGGCATGAGATCGACCATCTCGGTGTTGCACTGACCGGCAAAGTCGCCAAAGTCATCCAGGACGTAGGCGATCCCTCCCGACATGCCAGCGGCGAAGTTGCGCCCCGTGGGGCCGAGAACAACGACACGGCCCCCGGTCATGTACTCGCAGCCGTGATCACCGACACTCTCGACGACGGTTGTCGCACCGGAGTTGCGCACACAGAAGCGTTCACCCGCCTTGCCACGGATGTAGGCTTCGCCCGACGTAGCGCCGTAGAAGGCGACATTGCCAACGATGATCTCGTCACGGGATTTGAAGGTGGAGCCTGCCGGCTTGTAGAGGATGAGCTTGCCGCCGGACAGCCCCTTGCCGAAGTGGTCATTGGCATCCCCCTCAAGCTCCAGCGTCATGCCCGGCGGGATGAAAGCGCCGAAGCTCTGTCCGGCGGAGCCGGTGAATTTGAGGTGCACCGTGTCCTCAGGCAAGCCGCCCGGGCCATACCGTTTGGTGATCTCACTACCGGTAATTGTGCCGGTGACCCGATTCGTGTTGAGAATGGGAAACTCGCCGCGCACCGGTTCGCCCCGGTCAATGGCAGGACGGCAGACGTCGAGCAACGTCGTCATGTCGAGAGACTCGGCGATGCCGTGATCCTGGGTCCGTGTGCAATGCAGCCCCACGTCAGCACCGACATCCGGTCGATGCAGCAACGGTGACAGGTCCAGACCCCTGGCTTTCCAGTGGTCGGTGTGGCGCTGCCGCAGACGATCGGTACGACCGACCATCTCGTCGATCGTCCGAAAGCCGAGACGGGCCATGACCAGACGCAGATCCTCGGCGATGAGGCGCATGAAGTTGACAACGTTGTCCGCCGTACCTGCAAACCTCTTGCGCAGCTCCGGGTTCTGCGTAGCCACACCAACGGGGCAGGTGTCGAGGTGGCAGACACGCATCATGATGCAGCCCATCGACACCAGTGCGGTAGTGGCGAAACCAAATTCTTCGGCGCCGAGCAGGCAGGCGATGGCCACGTCCCGACCCGTCTTCAGCTGACCGTCCGTTTCGATGACGATACGATCACGCAGATGATTGAGCACCAACGTCTGATGGGCGTCGGCCAGACCCAGCTCCCAGGGCAGACCTGCGTGCTTGATGCTGGTTTGCGGCGAGGCACCCGTGCCCCCGTCGTGGCCACTGATGAGCACAACGTCGGCCTTGCCCTTGGCCACACCGGCGGCGACGGTACCAACGCCCACTTCGGACACAAGCTTGACGTTGATGCGGGCGTCCCTGTTGGCATTCTTCAGGTCGTGGACCAGTTCCGACAGGTCCTCGATCGAATAGATGTCGTGATGCGGCGGCGGGGAGATCAATCCTACGCCGGGCGTCGACTGGCGCACCTTGGCGATCCAGGGATAAACCTTGCCGCCGGGCAACTCACCACCCTCTCCGGGTTTGGCGCCCTGGGCCATCTTGATCTGCAGTTCCCTGGCATGTACCAGGTAGTTGCTGGTCACACCGAAGCGTCCGGAAGCGACCTGCTTGATGGCGGAGTTCTTCGAATCGCCGTTGGCTTCGAGAGTGTAGCGCTCGGGGTCTTCGCCCCCTTCGCCGGTGTTGGACCGACCACCGATGCGGTTCATGGCAACCGCCAGCGCCTCGTGCGCCTCTTTGCTGATCGACCCGTACGACATGGCGCCGGTCTTGAAGCGCCGAGTGATC
>JAQCJA010000647.1 GCA_027593305.1 bacterium | reverse complement strand
AATGGGACTTGACCGAACGAGCAGATTGGTCCCGATGCCGGCATACGTCACCAGCAGGGGCAGGAGAATCGGCGTGTCCTGCACCAGCCCGCTGCGCACCACAACAAGCACCACGAGCAGACTCACGCCGATGTCACAGAGCATGGCGACACTGACGATCTCGGTGCGGCGGACGCGCATCAGCAACCCCTCCGCGTAACGTTCCACCGCGCGCAGCAGCGGATACGGAATCAGCAGCATGAGGGCGTAGCGCACCACCCGTGACAGATCCGGGGAGGCATCATGCAAGTCGTCGACGACGAAGTGTCCCGCCGGTGTCAGTGCGAGCCCGCCGAGAACCGACGCCAGAACGAGGCCGCAGCCGACAGCAAAACCCAACACCTGCCGCGCCTGGTAACGATTGCTGACGAGAACGAGTCCGAGTTGCCGGACCTGTGACATAGGGCTTGCGAGCAGGTCTGCGATGCCCCATGCCAGAGCGAAAGCGGCGAGCGTCTCCGTTGGCCGCGGTCCGCGGGCAATGCCGCCTGACAGAAACTGTGGCATCAGGCCGGCGATCACCATGGTGACAGCCAGGGGCAGCAGGAAGCGGACCAGGCGCAGATACGGCAGGGCAACGACCATCACTTGTCCCCGCCGGCCCGGTAGTCCAGTGGAACAGGGCTGATCAAGCCAACGGCAACGTCAGGTGGGACGGTCGCTCGTCATCGTGAAACAGCCGCGTGCACGACTGTGAGAAGAAAGGAAATGCGAACGTGGTGTTGTAGTTTGTCACCACCAGGCGCAGTCTGTGGCCTGCAGACAGTCGATAATGAATGGTCGCCGCTGTCACCGCCACTAAAAGATGCCCGCCGGCCGCGGCGGTTCGCGTGCCATGATGGCCCCGGCAGATCAGTACAGAGCCGCCCTTCCCGTCTACGTCGTAGAGCTCAATGTGGACCTGTACATCGGCCCGATTCGGCAGAATGTGCAGCTCCGCGACGGGCGCTCCCAGGATCAGCAGATCGTCGCCCAGCACATCACCGTCGAAGACAATCTCTTCGCGCGCCAGGGCCGCTGCGACACCGGCCATATCGTCGCGCAGGGCCTGCGCCAGGCCGTACTCCGGATCCAGGGGGAAATTATTGATGTTCGACGGCAACGTCGGACTCGTGGGGGCGTCGGCCTGCAGACGACCCTCCACGCACAGGTGCAGCACCTGTTCAGCCTGCCCTTGAGGAATGCCGGGGAGAGATACATGCTCCCAGCCGGGTCGACAAGCGACAGTGACAGGTGGTTCGTCCATAATGCCCGTATCGATTCCCTGCAGCCAGTGATCGAGCCAGCGGTCAACGAGATCTTCACGCATCTGCCGGGCCGACTCGTCCTCGATGCCATCATGGCCGCCAGCACCCAGGTAGAGTTTCCTGTCAACCTGCAGGCGAGCAAACATCTCCACCACATCATTCGGTGGCATGCCCACATCGTGCCAGCCGTGAACGATGAACACGGGACAACGGATCCGCTCGGCGAAGTTCAGTGGCGAGCGCTCCTGCATCCACGCCCGCAACAGATCCCACTCCCCCGCCAGCGCCCACTGCCGGGCCAGTTCCTGGAAGCCCGCTGTCATGATCCGCCGACGCATGGTCCTGGTGAAGAACCAGCGGTTCAGGCAACCGTCGCGCACGACGAACGAAGCATAGTCAGTGAAAATGTTCTCCGGGACGACGGTTGCCACCTGGGGACAGTGAATGGCCGCCATGTAGGCATGCCAGCCGCCTTGCGACGAACCGCACACGGCGAGCCGCTCAGGATCCACGGGACAACTGTGCAGCATCCAGGCGACGACGTCCTGCAGATCAAAGATCTCGCGCGGCCCCATGTGGAAGCAAAGCCCCTCCGAGGCGCCCTGTCCCCGAACGCTGTACGCCACAACCGCGTAGCCCCGGGCAACGAGCCTCCGGGCCCGCGGCAGGCAGCTGACCTTGCAGCCCGTATCTCCGTGGCCGTGCACGAGCAGCACGGCGGGCCAGCCGCCCTCCGGACCGGCCCCCGTGGGCAACAGGACGGATGCATCCAGCCGTGCGCCGTCATTCATGACCAGCCAGGTCTGGGACTCTATGAAGCTGGCGCCACTCACGGGTTCATTCCGCACCAAATGGATAATTGCCGTCGAAATCCCCTTCCTCCAGCGCCTCGAGCAGCAGCGATACTTCCCGCTTGTCCTCGGCGTCGAGCTCGCCACCTGGAGCGCGCTCCGTCGTTGCCGAGATCACCCCACGTCGGCGCAGGATGTAGCGCACCAGGGCGTGGCTCTCCAGATTGATCAGGGGCAGAATCCGCCGGTGCAGGGCTCGCGCACCCGCCTCATCCCCAGCCCACCACATTTCGGTCAGACGCGTCAACACGTCACCAAATTCGCACGCGGGCATGCAGCCATTGGCGCCGCGACGCATCTCGTCGGGAAGGTTCTTGCCGGCGGCGCCACCAAAGATCGTTTTGATGCGATCACCGGCCGCCTGCACGGTCTCGGTGATGTGTCGAGGGCCAGGCTTCCGCTCTTCCTTCACGTACTCGATGCTCGGCACAGCATCGATCAAGCGGGCGATCTGCTCCCCCGTGAGAGGCGCGTACCCCCCTGCATTCTGCACCATGATCGGTCCATCGAAACAGTCTGCCATACGCCGGTACATGTCGATGGCGACGGTCTGATCCGTCCGTGCCGGGGCCATGGCGATAATCGAATCGGCACCGGCAGCCTGTGCCGCCCGGGCAAAGAAGCAGACCTGCGGTACCGAGACACC
>JAQCJA010000646.1 GCA_027593305.1 bacterium | reverse complement strand
ATGTCGAAGTCGCTGTCTTCGGGACGGACGAAGGTGTTGATGAGGGCGATCTGCTGGGCGATGGCACCCACCTTCTTGACCCCAAGGCGCACCACCGCCTCCTGCAGGGTCCAGCGTTGACCACTGCGCGCGGTGCTCATGAAATAGGGTGAGTTGGCGACCTGCATGACCTTGAGAACGATGGCCGTGTCGCGCATCAGCAACTCTTCGAGTTGCGCCACCGTCGCCCGCGGATCACTGATGACACGCATGATGTGCATGATAATCGCCGGCAGCGTCGGCAACGTATCAAGACGGTCCAGGCGATCCCGGATCCGCTGCTCCAGTCCGCTGTCATCTTGGTTGAGCATACCTTCGAGATCGACCTCGGACATGGCTTCACCCAGTACGCGCTGCAACGAGGCTTCGCCGCTGGCAAAAGCCATCTCCCAGGCACATACGTGGACGTTGGCCATGCCCGCCAAACCGTCGCGCTGGTCGTTGGCCTCGTGGCCGGGGAGCAGCAGGAACAGCGGGATCGAGCCGGCCAGCGTCAGGGCGGGCACCGTAGTGCGGGCACTGACCGTGACATTCTGAATCACAAAAACGCAACGGATGCGCTTCCCGTTGCGGCGGATCGCCCCGGCAGCCTGAATGAAATCCGATGCCGTGTCGACAGTGAACCCGTAGCGGTAACTGAGCAGCAGGGTCAGGAACTTGGCGAGCGTACGCTGCGCCTTGCCCTCCTGCGCTACGATGAGCGCGATGTGCTCTTTGCTGGATTCTCTGGACTCGGCCGGCATATTACCACGCAATCTCGACTTTTTCGATGGATGCCGAAAGGGCGGCACTCAAGCCATTCGGCATGAAATGGTGTCTTGCCTATACTATCGCCGCCGTAGACAGTGGCTCTTACTTCACCTGACAACCGGACGCTCATCCCTGCCGTGACCCACATTCTCTTCGTTGGCTTCGGCGGTTGTATCGGCGCCGCCTGCCGCTTTCTCCTCAGCAGCACCGTTCAGCGCCTTCTGCCCCTCGCCGTGATCCCCTGGGGAACGTTGGCGGTGAATGTGATCGGTTGTGCCATCATCGGCGGCGTCGCCGCTCTGGCCGAAACGCGCGCCGTGTTCAGTGATTCCATCCGCCTGTTCCTGCTGACCGGAGTTCTGGGCGGCTTCACGACATTCTCGGCCTTCGCCCTCGAAACGCTGCGCCTCGTCCGCAGCGGAGACGCCCTGCAGGGCCTGGCCCACGTCGGCCTGCATTTCTTCCTGTGTCTGGCGGCTGTCGCCGCCGGTGACGCTCTGGTCCGGCAGATCCTGCGATGAGCCCGGGCATCGATCTCGACCATGTCGCTGGCGCCCTGGCTGCCAGGACGCCGCAAGTGGCTGACAACAGCCAGGCGGGCCGGGCGGCAGTGGCCATCGTCCTGCGCGAGCGAATCGAGGGTGGACTGGAGGTTCTCATCATCGAGCGCGCCCACCGGCCAGGGGACCCATGGTCGGGAGACCTCGCCTTCCCCGGGGGTCGTCTGGAACCCGGCGATGACGGTGATCAACACACAGCAGAACGCGAAACTCTGGAGGAAGTCGGTCTCGACCTGGGCACAGCACGGCTGTTGGGTCGACTCGATGACCGCGCCGCCCGCGTGATCCCCTTGACGGTGTGTGCCTTCGTCTATGCCGTCGACACCATTCCCGCCATGGAACTGTCGAATGAAGTGGCGGCAGTGTTCTGGATCGATCTGGCGGACATTCTCGCCACCGAGCGTCACTGCGAACATCAGCAGTATCCGGCGGTGGATCTGCTCGGCCCGGGCCATCCCCTGCTCTGGGGTGTCACGTACTTTTTCCTCGGTGCGCTGTTACGCGACGTCGGGCACGAACTGCCCATGTCGGTGCCAGGCGCACGGATCACCGAACCGGGAGGCAAACCATGACCGTTACGCCGATCACACTTGGCAGTCGTCGCGAACTGTTCGTTGACAGTTTCCTCCTCGAGCGGCTCGACGGTGGTGCCTGTCAGAAATTGCACGCCCCCGAGCGCCGCGGCTATGTGCTCGAGGTGCAGCCCCCCCACGAGAATGCCTGCACCGCCTGCTACAACCTGGTCGATGACGCCGATGGGGGATTGTTCCTCTACTACCGTGGTTTCTATCCCATCGGCGTCGATCATGCCGATCATGACAGGCAGCAGACATGCAACGTCGCCCTCAGCTATGACGGTGTGCATTTCCACCGGCCACGCCTTGACCAGTTCCCTCAGGACGCGGTCGGCATCGCCCCCAACACGGTCTGGCAGGGCTACGAGGCCCACAACTTCTGTGTCTGCATCGACCGCAATCCGAGGATCGATCCACGGACACGCTTCAAAGCCGTTGGCGGTGGCGGCAAGAATCGCCTGTACGGATTCCAGTCGCCCGACGGCATCCACTGGGAGCGGCTGCAGGAGGAGCCACTCGAGATCGAGGGCGCCTTCGACTCCGTCAACGTGCCCATGTGGGACCCGCACGCCGCATGTTATCGCCTGTTCAGTCGCTACTTCAGGGTAGAAGACGGCGTGCGCGTGCGCGCCATCCAGAGCTGCACGTCAGAGGACTTCATACACTGGACCAGACCGGTGCCACACCAGTATGCTGCCGGCGTCCCCGATGAACAGTTCTATACGAACGCCACCGTGCCCTGCCCGGGAGCCGAACACGTGCTGTTGTCCTTCCCTATGCGTTTCCTGCCGGAACGCACCCTGGACACGGAGGGCATGGACTACCCCCGGGAGGGGCTGTCCGACGCGGTATTCATGAGC
>JAQCJA010000645.1 GCA_027593305.1 bacterium | reverse complement strand
CCAAGATCAGGCGTGTATTCTATCCCGGCCTTGAGAGCCATCCGGACCACGCCGTGGCCATGGCGCAGATGAGCGGTTTTGGCGGGGTGGTGAGTTTTGACATCGAGGGTGATCTGGCACGCACCCGCAACTTCGTTCACGCCCTGCGTCTGCCATATCTCGCCCCGAGTCTGGGCGGTGTTGAAAGCCTCGTCAGCCACCCGGCGACCGTCTCATATTCGGACCTGAGCCGGGAGGAGCGCTTGCGGATCGGGATCACCGACGAGTTGGTCCGCTACAGTCTCGGCGTGGAAGATGCTGATGATATCATTGCCGATCTCAATCAGGCGCTCGAGGTGATCTGACGTGACAACGCATGTAGGGACGGACGGATCTGTAGTCGGCGACCTCGGGCCGGTCCGACCACGGCGTCTGCGGCGCACGGCGGCGCTTCGCGCCATGGTTCGTGAACACCACGTCCGTCCTGAAGACCTCATTCTGCCACTGTTTGCCTGTCCGGGAACGCAGATCCGCAACAACATCGACGCCATGCCCGGCGTCGCCCAGATGTCTGTCGATCTGCTGGTCGAAGAGTGTCGTGAGGTCGCCGGACTCGGCATTTCAGGGGTAATCCTCTTCGGCATCCCCGACCACAAGGACAGCACCGGCAGCCCGGGTTATGACCCTGACGGGATCGTCCCACAAGCCATACGTGCCATCAAGGACGCAGGGCTTGACGATTTGCTTGTCATCGCCGACGTCTGCCTGTGCGAATACACCGACCACGGCCATTGTGGCATCATTCGCGATGGTGATGTGGACAATGATCGCACCGTCGAACTGCTCGCGCGGGAGGCTCTCGTCTATGCCAACGCCGGCGCCGATATCATTGCTCCCTCCGACATGATGGATGGCCGCGTCGGTCGCATCCGCGGTGCTCTCGACGAGGCCGGGCGGACGGATGTGCCGATCATGGCTTACTCCGCCAAGTATGCCTCGGCCTTTTACGGGCCCTTCCGCGAGGCGGCCGGCTCCGCACCCCAGTTCGGCGATCGTCGCAGTTACCAGATGGATCCGCCGAACATCCGTGAGGCCATGCTTGAGATTGAACTTGATATCGAGGAGGGGGCTGACATCATCATGGTCAAGCCGGCGCTGTCCTATCTCGACGTGCTGCGCGCAGCCCGTGAGCGATTTGACACACCCCTGGCTGCCTACAACGTCAGTGGTGAGTTCGCCATGATCAAAGCTGCCGCGGAGCGCGGCTGGATCGATGAAGTGCGCGTTCGCGACGAAGTTCTGGTATCGATCAAACGCGCCGGAGCCGACGTGATTCTCACGTACTTCGCCAAGGACGTGGCTCGGTGCCTATGACGATCTGCTGTGACGATCTGCCTGTGACATTATACCTGTGAAGAATTATCTCAAGATTATGGCCGGTTCGAGCAATCCGGAACTGGCTGGTGAGATCTGCGACTACCTCGATTGCCCCCCGGGCCGCCTGCGAATCGAACGCGCCGCCAACGACAATATCCTGGTAAAAATCGAAGAAAACGTCCGTGAGGATGACGTCTTTGTCATTCAGACGTCCTGTTCTCCGGTGAACGACAATTTCATTGAGTTGCTGTTGATCATCGATGCTCTCAAGTACGCTTCTGCCCGTCGTATTACGGCGGTATTGCCGTACTATCCGTACGTTCGCTCTGACAAGAAGGATGAGCCCAGAATATCCATCAGCGCTCGTCTGGTTGCGGATCTTCTGGAAACGGCCGGGGCCAACCGCATCCTGACTATGACGCTGCACTCACCGCAGATCGCCGCCTTCTCAAGGATTCCGGTGGATCAGTTGTGGGCGACAAACCTCATCTGTAACCATCTCAGGCAGACCAAAGATCTGAGTCGGGCGGTTGTTGTGTCTCCGGATGTGGGATCGGCGACAGAAGCCAGCTTCTACGCCCGCCGCCTGGACCTGCCATTGGCGATCATGGACAAGCGCCGGAAATCTGACGACGAAAAAGCCGAGGTGCAAACCGTCATCGGCGACATTGATGGTCGTGATGCGCTGATCTTTGACGATGAAGTACTTACGGGTGGTTCAATGATGGAGGCCATCCGCCTGCTCAAGGAGCGGGGTGCCCAGCGGATCATGGCTGGCTGCACACATGGCGTGTTTTCGGGTAACGCGATCGAGCGTATCGATGCATCTCCCGTTGAGGTCTTCGCCCGAACGAACACGATTCCATTGCCTGCCGGGCAATCGTCGCCGAAGATTGAGACCATTTCGGTGGCGCGCCTGTTTGGTGATGCGATAAAGGCGATCCACCATGGCGAATCAGTAAGTCGTTTGCTGGATTGATTGCGTAACACTCGCGCAAGGGGAGATGAGAGTATGGCGGGAAAAGTGGATCTGGCAAGGGAGCTGTGGGCTTTCATGCGCGAGCGCAAGAAGTGGTGGCTTGGACCGATCTTTGTCACGCTGTTCCTTCTGGGCTCTCTGATCGTCATGACGCAGGGCTCGGCAGTGGCACCCTTCATTTACGCGTTGTTCTAGGTCGATCATGGAGCCGGGTACGCCTCAGGAGAGCGTGCAATTGCGCGTGGAGGGGCGAGTCCAGGGCGTCGGTTTTCGCTGGTACACACGTGATTGTGCTGTGCGCCTTGGATTGACGGGGTGTGTACGAAATCTGCCGGACGGCTCTGTGGAGGCCATGGCCCGGGGGCCGGCGGCAGCGTTGTCCCTCTGGGTGGATCAGGTGCGCCGCGGTCCGCCAATGGGGCACGTCTTTTCCTGCGCCGTGCAACGGGCCC
>JAQCJA010000040.1 GCA_027593305.1 bacterium | reverse complement strand
GACCATCGCTCCACACGCTCCTCGTCAGCCCCTCACGACCTCACACCAGGAACCGTGCAACAGGCTCAAAGCCTCTGAAAAGGAGTCACCCACGACGGTCACACGCAGAGCATCCGATCGGTCGGGTCGATCACCGCTGGTCCGGGCGCGGTAGGCCTCCTCGGGCAGCAGATCCGCCAGATGGAGCATCCTGGCGAGGTCACCTTCGGTGGCATAGAGCTCGAAGCCGACCCGACTGGAGGCAAGCACGGGCGCATCCGGGTGGAAGGCGCACACGTAAAGCATGATCTCACGGTAGCCGGCGAAAGCACCGAAAGCATTCCAGTGCGTGTCGCGCTGATGGAAGACCTGGTGGATCGACTTGGCCGCTGTCAGCGCCGGGCGCAGGTCCACAAAGGCAAGTTGCGGCGATTCGGCGGCTCGCTCCGCCAGTTGATCGAGGCGAGTCCGTGGAACCACCCGATTCAACCAGGCAGGCATCTTCTCTGCATAGATGCTGTGCTTGTCGGGCACAACGACCAGGATGTAGGCGATGCCTCTGTCAGCCAGAACCCGTCGCTGGCCCTCCACACGGGTGAACCAGGCATCGAGCTGCTCGTCGGAGTAGAGGTTGGTGCCCCGGTAACTGTCGACGGCGGAGCCGTCCGTGCTGCTGGCGTAGAACAGCCAGCCGTCCTGTCCGATGAGGACTTGCGGCGTGACGGACACACCGACGGCATACAACATCCGGCTGCCCAGGTGGATCAGTCGAAAACGGAGGCCAAATCGATCATCCATCGCCGCTCCGAGGGCCTGTGGCAAGGCGGCCAGTTCCGGCAACGATCCGGGTGGCTGCGGCCAATCGGCGAGCTTGCGCTTCTCTGCGCCCATGGCCTTCGACGGTACGTAGACGCGCATGTTCGGCTGGACGCCCAGGATGTTGCTGACCAGTGGCGCGAGCAGCAGCAGGCAGGCGAAGACGGTTGTCACTGCTTGTGTGAGTGTCACGCAGGTGATCATCGTCTCAGAAACGGAAGTAGATGAAGGGGTTGCTGGTTCGCGTGGCGATCAGAAGAATGGAGATCACCAGGACACAGCAGAGGCCGAGGGCCCGAAGCCATGCGACCAGAGCATGACCAGAGTGGGGTGCCGCTGAGCGCTCTTGTTGCCTGGCCAACGCCAGAGTCTGCCGAAGGTCTGTGGATGCCAGACAACCGACGGCGAGGGCCAGGACCACGTCGGTCCGCAGATAGAGGCCGGTATGATAGAGCAGACCGTCACCATCGCCCATTCCCGTCATGGCGCCGAGGAAGGCGAGGGTCTGGCTGAGAGTCTCGGCGCGGAACAGCACCCAGCCCACGATCACGACGGCAAGAGTGTAGAGATGCCGCGCCGGTCTTGGGGCTCCGCATGGCAGATTGGGTGACACCCTCTCCAGCATGAGGAACAGGCCGTGGAACAGGCCCCATAGGATGAACTTCCATGCAGCACCGTGCCAGAGGCCACACAGGACGAAGACGATCAGCAGGTTTCTGCAGGTGCTTCTGCGATCACGACGGTTCCCGCCCAGAGGAATGTACAGGTAGTCTCGGAACCACTGGGACAGGGTCATGTGCCAGCGTCGCCAGAATGCGGTGATCGACTGGGCTACGTATGGGTAATCGAAGTTTCTGGGCAAGTGAAAGCCAAACAGAAGACCCAGGCCGATAACCATGGTCGAGTACCCCGCAAAGTCGAAGTAGATCTGCAGGGAAAAGCAGATCGCGCCAAGCCAGGCAACCGGGAAGGTCAGATCTCCCGCAGGGATGGCGAAAATCGCATCCGCCGGGGTCGACAGGGTGTCGGCGAGGATGACCTTCTGCCCAAGGCCGATGACGAACCAGCGAATCCCCTCGGCAAAGGCCCAGGTTGAGTGCTTGCGGTTGTGCAGTTGCCCGACGATATCTTTGAAGCGGACGATGGGTCCGGCGATGAGCTGCGGGAACATCGAGATGTACAGAGCGACCGTCATGGGCCGGCGCTCGGCGGTAACGTCCTGACGGTAGACGTCGATGAGATAAGACATCGCCTGGAAGGTGAAGAAGGAAACGCCGAGTGGCAGGTGCAGGTCGACCATGCCGACGGGCGGGAGTCCGACGGCCAGCAGGAGCCCGTCGAGTGTTCGGGTGAACAACCCGGCGTACTTGCAGACCCCCAGCAGCAGAAGATTGCAGATGAGACCGCATGCCGCGGCGAGGGTTGCGCGATGCTGTCGAGTCTCCGAGTTCGAACCGCGGGCGGCGTCGATCAGGAGGGCAAAGACGTAGTTGGCACAGATCGATCCGATGAGCAGCAGGAAATATCGGGGTTCGCCCCAGACATAAAAGACGAGGCTGGACACACACAGAACGATGTTCCTGAAGCGAAAGGACAGGTAGTAGAGCCCAACAACAATGGGCAGGAAATAGAAGAGGAAGGGAACGGAACTGAAAACCACGCTACTACATCTCCACTGGCTGAATTGACGGCATCCAGAGCAAGGCGGCCTACGCTCCGAGCAGCGCCAGCGCCCTGGTCGCTGCGTCGTTTCCGGGCGAGATCTCCAGCAAACGAGTCCACGCACGGCGGGCGCCTGCTACATCGTCGGATGCCAGAGCTGCGACGCCGAGCCAGTAGAGGCAGTAGTCCTGCTGGGTGCCCCCCAGTGAGGCGGCACGTTGGAGAACGGCGACGGCGTCCTCGAATCGTTGTGCGGCGATCAGCGCCCGACCGAGGGTGTAGTTGCAGTACAACGAGTTCGGGGCAAGCCTTTGCGCACGCGTCGCATGTACGATGGCAGAATCGGCACGGCTCGTGCTCATCTCGATGAAGGCGATATGCGCCAGGGCCATCACGGAATGGTCATCTATCGTCACCGCATCTCGGAAGTGATTCTCGGCGGCCTTTATCTGGTTCTCGTCAAAATACAGTCGTCCGAGCCAGTAATGCGGCTCGGCGAAGTCGGGAGGGCTCAACCCGATACTCCTGCGCAGCAAATCGCGTGCGCTCCCCGGGTCGGCCTGCCTGGTGCTGAGAGCCTCCACATACAACTCGACAAAACGCCCATCCGGAAAGATCTCCTCGGAGGAGACTTCGAGCGAATCCCGCCGGAGAAAGACGGGGAACTCGCCCTGGAGGTAGGTCGTGTAGTAGTTCCGTCGGAAGCGTCTGGACAGAAACAGGGAACGCCCGGCTGGTGTGGTCGGTTTCGATCCTGCGACGAACATGAACAGGTCGGGAGCCTGCCCGAGTACGTACTCGGTGTTGTAGTGGCTCAGGATGTGATCGTCGCGAATCCCTGGCAGGCGGACGGGATGGTGGGCGACCATCGAATCCGTGAGCCCTACGAGATCGAGGACGTTCGCCTGTGTTCGGTACCGTGGGATCCCGACTGCAGTACTGGCGATCAGATCGGTGCCGCCTTCTGACCTGATGTAGTCTGCCAGGGTCTCGAGTTTGGCATTGTGTGCGACATTGGCATCGCGTGCATGGAGCAGACCAGCGTCAGCGGCGACGACGGAGAAAGCCATCGTGGCTGCAGTGATGGCCACTTGTGCCAGGCCGGCGTGCCGTTGGCTCATCATCCGCAGCAGCATGACCCGGACAGCTTCTGTGAAGGGCGCCATGAGCAACGCCAGAATCGGCACGAACAGGCGATTCTCTGCCAGGGCGTCGCCACCAACGAGTGTCACGTAGATCCCGTAGGCCGCTGTGAGGAGGGCAAGGTAGGTCACCTTGCCCCGTGTGTGATGGCGGCGGATCAGCAACAGGGCGGCGAAAGGCAGCAGTCCATAGAGGCCGTACGAGGCAAGGAAGCCCCCCGTGTAGCGCAAGCCGTGGGTCAGGTATGTGATGCTGATGCCGGTTTTGGCGTAGAAGGTGTTGGGCAGGAAGAAGCCGTAGTACAGCCAGCGGAACAGGATGTGGGGCACAACGAGGCAGGCGAAGCAGAGGACTCCGGCGTTGCTCGCACGAAGGAGCGTCCGCAACTGCACCGGTCTTTCCCGGATCACGTGGTGGAAGACTTGATGCAGCACCGTAAGGGCAAAGAACATGGAGCCCTCGGGGCGGATCAGGGCTGAGATGCCAAAGAGAAGGCCAGTGCCCGCATCGAGTCGGCCCGTGCGCAGGTAGCGGAGCGCCGCCGCGGCAATCACCATCGCGAAGGTCGTGGTCTCCATGCCGCTGAGTGTCCAGAACGCAAGGGCACCGTTGGTCGCCAGCAGGCATGGCGTTGCCAGATGAATCCAGTCGCGCGGGCGGGAACTGACAGCACTGGATAGTCTCCATGAAAGGAACAGCAGTGCTATAGCCGACAGGACTCCGCAGATTCGCGCCGTGACAATGGCATCCACGCCGATCGCGTGAGGTATCGCCAGGAGCACGACCCAGAGGAAGTTCGTGTAACCTTCCACCCGCTGCCCCAGATTGAACACAAGGCCATCCCCTGCGGCGAAGTTCTTCGCGTAGACCATGGAGATGACTGCGTCGTCCTGAACGACGTCATATCTGTGACAGAAGAAGGTGAACAGGGCGGCAGCAAGGAAACCGGCACCAATCCGGTGGCTCACGGGCTTCGTCCACCATTTTTCCTGCACTGCCGTCATTTGAGTCTCCCGGCCACCGAATCGCGCGGCTATATGATGGACGGATAGGAACCACAAGGCCCAAGATCGGGCGCCCCGCTTCCTCCGACAAGACTCCGGATCTCTTCTGCTAGGCGACCAGCATGGCAGCGCCGAAGACGCCGGCGGAGTCTCCCAGTTCGTTGCGCACCACGCGAGTGTGTACGGCGTCGTTGAAGACCCAGGGCGCCAGGGCTTCGACACCACGCGTGTAGAGGGCGTCGATGTTGCTGACGCCGCCGCCCAGCACCACAACGTGCGGATCGAGGATGTTGATCACCGTGGCGACGCCACGACCAAACCAGGTGATGAGGCGGTCGATGGTTGCCGTGGCGGCGGGGTCGTCTGTGGTGTTCGCACGCAGGGCTATATCGGCAAGATTCGCGCGGGTGCCGGACAACTGCTGGTAGTAGGCCTCCAGATGTGGGCCGGAGAGAAACGTCTCCACACAACCGCTGCGGCCGCAGTAACACTGCGGGCCCGTCGGATCCAGGACGATGTGTCCCCATTCACCGGCAATGCCCTGGCCACCGTACAGCGCGCGGCCGTCGATGACGACGCCGCCACCCACGCCCGTTCCCAGGATGATGCCGAAGACTGTTGCCGCACCCCGGCCGG
This sequence comes from bacterium, assembly GCA_027593305.1. GTDB lineage: Bacteria > Latescibacterota > UBA2968 > UBA8231 > UBA8231 > UBA8231. The sequence continues at coordinate 11,910 of JAQCJA010000040.1, read as the reverse complement.
CGCCAAGGCGGGCCTCGGCGAGGGCGAAGCAGTTGGCGTCATTGGCCAGTTCGACATGGCAGGCAAGATCTTCGCACAAGTCCCGCTGCAGGGGCTGGCCGATGAGGCAGGTCGTATTTGAGTTCTTCAGGGTGTTCGTCCTCGGATCAAGAACCCCCGGCGTGCCACAACCGATGGCTTCGGGGCGTTGGCCGACAGTGCGGGCCATTTCCTCGACGAGGCCGACGATCTTGCGGCGCACGTGTGCGTACCCTCGATCACGCTCGGTGGGCACGCGTACACGACACAGGGGCTCTGCCGAGTCAGCTGCCGGCAGTACCACACCCTCGATCTTCGTGCCCCCAAGGTCGATGCCCCAGCACAGGTCTGTCATGGGTCCAGGTCCTCCAGCACAGGTGCGGCTTCAATCACCCGCATGCTCCGCCATTTGCCGCCGCGGAAGCGCAGGTAGAAGATGACGGACCCCACCGCCAGGAATGCGCAGATGAATATCCAGACAATGAACACACCGGCGCCGAAGAACTCGACAGCGATGAGAGGGGGCAGGACCATGATGCCCACGCCCAGCAGGACGGAGGCGACCATCACATAGCGGGTATCGCCGGCACCCTTGAGGGCTGCCGTCAACATCATGAAACCCGCATCGAAGAGGCAGTAAAAGGCGACGAAGCGCAACAGTTGCCGCGCCAGATCGCGGGCGGCTGCAAACTCCGGTCCCCGGGCACCGACACCGTACGGCATGAGAAAGAGATCGGGCAGCAGCAGGTAGGCCAGCGCCATGGTCCCCATGTAACCCAGGGCCAGGTGCAGACCCGTCCACGTGCAATACTCGGCAGCGTCAGGATCATCGGCCCCGAGTCGTTGCCCGACCATGGTCGACAACCCGATGCCGGCGCCGATGAGGGGCATGAAGGCGAGGCTGTTGATGTTGAAGGCGAGGTTGGTCGCCGTCAATTCGAGGGTGCCGATGCGCCCGACGATAAGGATGAAGAGCGTGAAGGACATGATGTCGAGCATGAAGTTGACGCCGCTCGGTCCGCCGAAGCGTAACAATCGACGGAAGAGGTCGCCGTCGAAACGCCAACCGGAAAAGAGGGCGAACCTGACGCGGTGGGTTGGACGGGACAGCAACACGAGATAGAGCAGCGCGGCGAACACGGTGCTGCCGTTGGTTGCCCAGGCGGCGCCACGGATGCCCATCTCGGGCGCACCCCAGTGGCCGAAGATGAGGGCATAATCGGCGATGATGTTGCAGACCACTGCGCCGACGCTGACTCCCAGCACGGCCCACGTGTGGCCCCTGCCGCTGTAGAAGCAGGACAGGGCCGTCGACAGAATCAGCGGACCCATGCCGTAGCAGAGGATGCGGAAGTAGTCGATCTCGTTGGCTCGCACGGCCTCGCTGTGACCAACCAAGTGAAAAATGGGAACCGCGAGCAGGGCCACCAGCAAGCCGACGCCGGCGCTGATGAAGGACAGATACACGCCCTGCCACAAGGATGGGCCGACGCGTTCCGGCCGCCCGGCACCGACATACTGGGCAACAAACGTGTTGACGTATCCCGTGGTCCCCAGAAACAGGCTGACAAAAACAAAGTTGGTCATGCCCGCCGGCAGTGATGCGGCGAGGGCATCCGTGGAGTACCACGTCAGGAACATGCGGTCGACGAAGTGCTGGACACTCCAACTGGCCGTGCTCAGGATCATCGGGAAGGCAATGGCGAGGAACTCCCGATACCCTCCGGGACGGGCCCAGCGCAGGCGTACGGCGTTGATCCAGGACAGTTTGTTTCAGCCCCTGATGAAGGCGGGAACGTCGATGGGTTGGCCACCGCGAGCCGATGACGACCAACCGGCCAGCACCGGCGCCAGGGACAACAATCCATCCGCATAGTCGTTCAGCAGGGCTCTGCCATCGCCGCTGCGCACCGCCTCGACGAAGACGCGATCCTGCTCGAACCATGGGTCGAATTGTGCCGCCTCGTAGACCACGGCGCCGTTCTCCTCGATGCGCTCATAGCCAAAGATGGCCAGATAGCCACCTTCATAGAAAATCGTGAACCACGGCTCTGCGGGGGGCACGGGGCCGGCGGAGACAAAAGCAAGCGTTGCCGTGGCACCGTTGGTGAAGACCATGTTGAAGGAGGAAGACAGTGGCTGCAGGTATACAGCCGGTGTGTGGTAAAATGCCTGTGCTGTTGTCACATCGAGGCCGGTCATGAAACGCAGGTAGTCGACGGCATGTACGCCCCAGTCAAAGGCGCGACCGCCGGCCTTCTCCATCCAGTGGCTCCAGCCCGTCTGCTGGCGCCAGCCGGGTTCGCGGCTGCTGGAGAGCCCACCAAAGCTCTGGAAGCGCGCATGCACGACCGTCTTGTCCGCAAGGCGCCGTTTCGCCTCCTGGAACAGCGGCCGGTAACGCTCGCGGAAACAGACCGTGCTGAGAACACGACCTGCATCAACGGCAGCCGAGATCTCCCGGGCAACGGCCATGCTGGTGGACTGCGGCTTTTCGCTGAACAGATGGATCCCACGCCGGGCAGCGACAGCCTCGACGCCGGTGCGGGCGTAGGCAGGCACGCAGGAGTACAATGCATCGAGCCTCTCGGCGGCGATCATTTCGTAGCCGTCCGCGTAACACGCCGGGATGCCGAACTCGTCCGCCGCCTGTCTCGTCGCCTCTTCACTGACATCACAAACAGCGACGATGTCGACGTCGAGTTTCTGCAGATTCGGTATGTGTGTGCGCCGGGCCCAGCCGCCGCTGCCAAAAATCCCGACTCGGATTCTGTCGTCGGTTGCCGTCATAGGGGGACTCCTTAGTTTCGCCTTGCTTGTGCAGCAAAACTGTTAATCTCTCTCCCGGTCGAGATATGGGCAAGAAAAAGGCAAAGAGCAGCAAGTCGACGGAGCGCAGCGCCTTCGGCGTGACCATCCTGAAGTCGAACCACAGTCGCATTCGGGCGCTGAAGAAGGAGCACGAGCCTGACATCCACGGGGACAAAGTGTGGAACTCGAGCTTCCTCATCATGGACTACCTCGATCGCCAGGGCATACAGGAGGGGTCGAAGGTCATGGAAGTCGGCTGTGGCTGGGGCCTTCTGGGGATCTACTGTGCCAAAAAGTGGGGTGCCGACGTCATCGGCGTGGATGCAGACAACAAGGTCTTCCCCTATCTGCATCTGCACGCCGAGGTCAATGAGGTGACGATGAGGACACGGATGGCGCGCTTCGAGAACCTGAAGAAGTCGCATCTCGAGGGCACCAATCTGATGCTGGGAGGCGACATCTGCTTCTGGGACGAAATGGTCGATCCCCTGTCCAAGCTCGTGAATCGGGCGATGAAGGCTGGCATCGACCAGGTCATCATCGCCGATCCCGGACGCCCGCCCTTTGACGAGGTCTGTGTGCGGGCCCAGAAGAAGTGGGGGGCGGAACTGAAGCAGTGGGAGGTGGAGACCCCATCCAGGGCACGTGGCTGGTTGCTCATTGTTGGTGGTCAGGCCTGATATGGCAGACACCGGACACACAACCCGTGTGCGTGCCGCCCTTGGAGCGGGTCTGGTGATTCCAGCGCAGCCACTGGCACTCGACGATTCGGCGCGTATCGATGAGCGGCGTCAGCGGGCGCTGAGCCGCTACTACATCGACGCCGGTGCCGGTGGCCTGGCCGTCGGCGTGCATACGACGCAGTTCGAGATCCGCGACGTCGGCTTCTATCGGCCGGTGCTGGAATTGGCGGCAGGTGTTGTGGCCGAGCGCCAGCCAGGGGACGGGTTCGTGCAGATTGCCGGCGCCGTGGGCAGGACGGCGCAGGCCGTCGCCGAAGCAGAAACGGCGAAGGATGTCGGCTACGATGCGATTCTGTTGAGTCTGGCTGCGCTGAAGACAGCATCGGACGATGAGTTGATCGACCATTGCCGCGCCGTCGCCCAGGTGTTGCCCGTCGTTGGCTTCTATCTGCAGCCTGCCGTGGGTGGCCGCCTGCTGGGCTTTGATTTCTGGCGGCGTTTCGCCGAGATCGACGATGTGGTGGCGATCAAGATCGCCCCCTTCAATCGCTACCAGACCCTCGACGTGTTACGTGGTGTTGCCGCCTCCGGGCGGGCCCATGAGGTCAGTCTGTACACAGGCAACGATGACAACATCGTGCTCGACCTGCTCACGGAGCACAAGGTGGCTGGCCCGGACGGGACGCCCGTGTCCCTGCGTTTCTCCGGCGGCCTGCTCGGCCACTGGGCGGTGTGGACGCAGAAAGCGGTGGAGTTGCTCGAGACCTGCCGCAAACTGAGCGCCAGCGACAACGTGCCGGCGTCCATGCTGACACGGGCCATCGAAGTGACGGACACGAACGCGGCCTTCTTCGATGTCGCCCATGGCTTTGCCGGCTGCATCGCCGGGATTCACGAAGTGCTGCGTCGCCAGGGCCTGCTGACATCGATCCGCTGCCTCAATCCGAAGGAGTGTCTGTCTCCAGGTCAGGCCGACGAAATCGACCGGGTGTATGCCGCCTACCCGCACCTGCACGACGACACCTTCGTCGCCGAGAATCTGGATCGCTGGCTCGCCTGAAGGGTCAAGCTGGCGCCGGCAGCTCGTTTCACGGCTGCATCAGAACCAGTTCTTCTTGTCGACGATATTGAGCAGTTCCTCGCCGTCCCGCAGTCGGCGACAGTTCTCTGCCAATAGATGCTGGCGTCGGTCGTCCAGATACGGCCCGGCGCCTGCCATGTGTGGTGTCAGCAGAAAGTTGGGGGCCCGCCAGAGCCTGTGGTCGGCCGGCAATGGCTCCACCTCAAATACATCCAGCGCCGCGCCGCCGATGGTGCCGCCATAGAGGGCATCGGCCAGATCGTCCAGCTTCACATTGACGCCTCGGCCAATGTTGATCAGGATGGCGGTATTCTTCATCTTGCCCAGTAGCGTCGCATTCATCAGACCTTCCGTTGCAGGCGTCTGTGGCGCCGTCATGATGACGAAGTCGGCGCGCCCGATCTGTTCAGTTCGGGGAAGTAGAATCCGGGGCGGGGGCCGGCAGCCGGTGCCGCCAGCCATTGCAGATGGGGCGCAGCGGCGAGCAGTTCGGCATCGAGGGTGCCAAAAGCGGCTCGGGCATCCCCCAGGGCGGCCAGAGCGTGTTGTCGCGACTCGGCGAAAACGATGTCGACATCGGGAACTTTGCTGGTGATGGTGTCGGCCCAGTGGCGATGGCCGTCGGTGACCGGGGGCAGGAAAACGAACTTGTATGACATGGAAGAGTTCTCAATCCGTGGGGGCAGTTGCTGGGGCGGCGGCGCTTCGCGTCGGTCGAAAACATATGGGCGCCCTGTGGGTGTCTCAACCGAGTGAATGAGGAGGCAAGGAACATGGCAAGGATACCGATCGCGCTGCAGCTGTACTCCGTGCGGGAAGACTGCGCCGCCGATCTGGAAGGCACGATGAAAGCCGTTGCCGAAATGGGTTACGAGGGTGTGGAATTCGCCGGCTACCACGGCCGCAGCGCGGCGGAACTGAAGGATCTGTGTGCGAGCCTGAATCTTGGGATCGCCGGTTCACACGTGGGCTACGATACCGTGCGGGGCGAAGCACTGACAGAAACGATGGCCTTCAACAAGGCCATGGGCTCGTTATCTGATCGTGCCGGCCCTGGCCGAAGAACATCGCAAGTCACCCGCTGCCTGGCAGCAGACGACGGCGAGCTTCGCCCGGATCGCGCCAGATGTCGAGGCCGAGGGGCTGCGCCTGGGCTACCACAACCATCGTTGGGAGTTCGAGGCGCAGGACGGACAGATCCCCTGGGACATCTTCTGCTCCGGTACGCCTGCGTCGGTCGTGACGCAACTCGACGTGGGGCACTGCATGCGCGGCGGCGGCGACCCGGTGGCCTATCTGAAGAAGTATGCCGGCCGGGCGCAACTGGTACATGTGAAGGAGTATGATCCAGCGGACGAAACCACCGTCGTTGGCAAAGGCGTGGTCCCATGGGACAAAGTCTTTGCTGCATGCGAGAAGGTCGGTGGGACCGAATGGTACATCGTCGAACACGAGCGCTATGCAGATCCACCCATGGTCTGTGTCGAGCAGTGCCTGAGGAACCTGCAGAGCATGTCAGCGGCGTGATTGCGTGTCCCAGGTAGGCGGTTGCTCAACGCCGCCGGGTCGAGTCGGCCCTGCGGGCCGAACTCTGTGGTGTCTCTGCGTCGTGTAGCGGCGTGATTGCGTGTCCCAGGTAGGCGGTTGCTCAACGCCGCCGGGTCGAGTCGGCGCTGCGGGCCGAACTCTGTGGTGTCTGCTCAGGCTTCGCCCGCCAGGATGGGGTGCACGGGGTGGTCCCAGGGGCCACCGGCGGTCATCTCATCGCCGGCGCCGGCAGCTTCCCTGCCACCGGTGAAGGTGACCGAGTCGGGGATGTAGATGATGGCGAAGGCTCGGCGTGGCTGTTCGGTGCGATTGGGGCCGGCGAAGTGGAAGTTGCAGCCATGGTGGAAAGTGACACCGCCGGCTTCCATGTCTATGGCCACAGGATCGGCGACATCATGGCCCTGGGCGCGCATCTTGTCGGCGATGTTCTCGCCCTCGACGCCGAGCTTGATCGCCTCCAGCAGACCGAACTTGTGCGACCGGGGGACGAAGTGCAGGCAGCCGTTGTCGACGGTGACATTGTCGACGGCGATCCAGGCCGAAAACGAGCCGAGGGGATCCATCGGCCAGTAGGGTGCATCCTGGTGGCAGTTGGTCTCCTTGCTCCCCTGGCCAGCGGGCTTGACCATGGCGTGGTCGTGGTAGATCCGTACGTGCCGCGCCTTGCTCAGGCGGCGCCCCGTCTCGGCGAGTCGTTTCGAGAAGGCGAATTCCCTGGCCGCAGGACTGTCGACCCACATGTTGACCATCTGATTGAACACACGTTCGTAGTCGTCCGAGGTGCGGCCGCCACCCTCGGCACCCAGAATGCGGTCGCGATGGGACCCAATTGCGTCGTCAATCGCGGCGCGCAGATGATCCATCTCGGCGGCTGAGAAGAACCCCTTGTACTGGATGAAGCCGTTTTCCTGGTAGAAATCGATATCGCTGTCAGTGACGGGAACGTCGTCCACGGGTGTATTACTCCTGATCGATAGCTGCCATCGTTGCGGGGATTTCTGTAGACCCCTGATATCGTCAAACAGCAGCCCCACTGTCAACCTCAACCGGCCACCAGTACACGCAGGGCCAGCATCCCGGGTTGAGCACGAAATCCCGGCGGCATGAGGCGTTTTTGCGCTACGTGCACTACATCTGCACCGAGCCCGTGATCGAAGTTGTCTGGGAGGTGCCGTTCCTGCGTGTTGAATCGGCGACGCCCACGGCGGCAGGGGACGGCATGCGCCTGCGTTTCTCCAGGGCACTTGCCGTTGAATCAGCCCCGCAGGCCTGGTTGTTCCCACTGGCTCTGGAAGAGCAAGTGCTGGCCCTTGTCGAGGCGGGAACGACACCGGCGGCCATGTCCGTCACGGGGGTCATCGTCGGCGACGAAGTGGTATACGCCCGGCCGACGGCACCGGCCACGACGTACTGCCTGATGCTGGCCAATCCACGCAGTGACAACGGCTGGGGTCTGGAGACACCCTTCATGGTGGACTTCACCACGCCGTCGAGTGGTCTGGATGGACTCCATGGAACGCTGTATGCACAGGACGGGCCGGTGCCGGCAGCGTCGATATTGCTCGCCGATGCCGTGGGCCATCTCGTGGGTTTCGCCAACGTCCAGGCTGACGGACAGTTCCACATGGATGGCGCACCGGCCGGCACGTACCAGGTCCTGATCCGCCCCGACGGCGCGACGACGGCGACGGTCATGGCGACGGTCGAATTGCCGCGTCCAAACTCGCTGGACTTTTTGCTTGCAGACGCCGAAACGCAGCTTGCGCCAGACGACCAGAATGTGTCTCTCGACCAGAACGTGTCCCTCGATGCCCAGACCATCGATCTGTTGCAGCGACCGAATATCCAGCCCAACTACCCCAATCCATTCAATCCGGAGACGACGGTACAGTATCTGTTACCCGAAGGAACAGACGTTCGCGTTGCGATCTACAGTATGCTCGGTCAGCGGGTACGCACCCTGCATGAGGGCTACCAGTCGGCCGGCTGGCACCGCGTCACCTGGCAGGGTGTCGATGATGATGGGCGTGCCGTCGCCGCCGGCATCTACCTGCAGATGATCAAAGGGCGCAACTTCCGCGACGTTCGCAAGATGACGTTGCTGCAGTAGGGCGCTCTCCCTGTCCCGCATGGGGGCAACGGCTATCTTAGGCAGCGATTCCATTGCCGACGATGAGGAGAGCCGTGACGGACGCCACCAGCCACCACAACCTGCGGCCCAGACAGGAGCCATTGCGTCTCGGCTTCCTGGCCTCAGGAGGCGGCTCCAACATGCAGGCCATACTCGATGCCTGCAGCACCGGTCGATTGTCTGCCGAGGCGCGGGTCGTGGTTGGCAACAACTCCCGATCCGGGGCCCTTGAGCGGGCCCGCAACGCCGGCATTCCCTGCTACCATCTCAGCAGTCAGACGCACCCCGACGCGGCCGGACTCGATGGCGCCATCTGTGACGCATTGGTGACGCACGGCGTTGAGGTCGTCTGCCTGGCGGGATACATGAAGCTGCTGGGGCGGCGGACGTTGTCCACCTTCCGGGGTCACATTCTCAATATTCACCCGGGGCTGCTGCCCCGTCATGGGGGCCAGGGCTTCTATGGACGACGAGTCCATGAGGCCGTACTCGCCACCGGTGACATCGAGAGCGGCGCAACGGTGCATGTGGTGGATGCGGTTTACGACAACGGACCGGTGCTTGCGCAGGCACGGGTTCCGGTCAAGCCGGGTGACACGGCTGAGACGCTCGCCGCCCGTGTGCTGGTGCAGGAACACCGATTGTTCCCTGAAACCCTGCAGAAGATCGCCACGGGTGAAATCGACCTGGAAAGACTCGTATGACAGACGTCCGCTTTGATCCGCTCATCTTCGGCAACGGTGCACCCGTCGACACTGCCGGCTGGACACGTCGCCGGGACGAGATGCGCCATGCCATCATTCCCCATCAGTACGGTGGTATGCCACCGATGCCGACGACGACGACGGCCGTGCTGCGCTGCGCCAGTTCGATTCGTGACATGCCGGTGGACTTCCACACCTACGAAGTGCGCTGCGAAGTCGGCGGGGGAGAGATCAGTTTCACACTGAATCTGTGGATTCCCCAGGGGGATGGAGACAGGCCCGTCGTGCTGGACGGTGATGGGTGCTGGCGCTACTTCAACGACGACATCATCCGTCGCATCGTGGCACGCGGCAACATTGCCGCTTCCTTCGACCGCACGGCGCTGGCCGCTGACAACAAGGACAACTATCGGGATACGGGGCTGTACCGTCTGTTGCCCGAAGCCGCCTTCGGGGCCCTGTCGGCGTGGGCCTGGGGATATCACCGCTGTGTCGATGTGCTGGCCACAATTGACGGCGTCTGTGCCGAACAGATCGCCATCACTGGCCACTCGCGGGGTGGCAAGGCGGTGCTGCTGGCGGGGGCGACGGATGAGCGCATCGCCCTGGTGAATCCGAATGACTCGGGCACCGGTGGATGCGCACCCAATCACCGCAAGACGACCAGAGCCGAAGTGGTGGAGAGCTTCTTTGGCTCCGGGAACATCTTCTGGTTCGGTCAGGACTTCGCCGACCACCGTGGCCGTGACCGGGAGCTGCCCTATGAGCAGCACTATCTCCATGCCCTGGTGGCGCCGCGCTACCTGCTGGTGACGGAAGCCTATGAGGATCCGGGCGCGAGCCCGCCGGGATCATACGCGTCGTGCCTGCAAGCGCTGCGGGTCTATGATTTTCTGCGCGCACCCGAAGCGCTGGCCTGGGCCTTCCGTGAGGGGGGCCACAACCATCAGGCCGAGGACTATGAGGCGCTGTTGGCGTTGATGGACCGCGCCTTCCACGGACGTGCCGTGCGGCGTGACTTTCAGCGGCCCCTGTTTCCGGATCTCGACAGACTGCTGCCGTCGCTGTAGCGCCGGGGGGTACCTAGCGCACAGCGATACGCAGCAGCGACAGGTCGGAGCCGAAGCCGGCCTCCGGATCCCCGGCGAAGAAGCGCGGCAGGTGCAGCAACAGATCGCCCGTCTCGCGGTCTTCCCGCGCATAGAAATTGGACAGGGTCAGCAGCTCATGCTCGCCCTCGTGGCGATCATCGATGACGGCAACCGAATCCCGTCTCAGCCGCCCGGACGTAAGATCCACTTCCCCCAGAACGAGGGGGTAGCGCGGCCGATTGCCCCGCGGATTCTGCGGCGTGATGTTGCCCATCCACAACAGCCTGCCATCCGACCAGGGCAGCAATTGTGAGCAGGCGCTGGGCGAGTGGAAGGCGGCACCATCATCGTACGTCCAGGGCGCCGGTGTGGTCCAGGTCCGCCCACCATCGTGGGACTGCGCCATCCATTTGTGCCCGGGCAGGTCGTGGGCGGCATCGTTGCTGCCACGCATGACCATGAGGATCGAGCCATCGCCCAGTTCCGCGATGGTCGGTTCGATCAGGCCACGGGTCGTGCGCGCCGGTTCGCCGACGATGCGCTGTGAGCACGTCCAGCGCAGATGATCCCCATGCCAGCGTCCCATGAGCAGCAGGCAATCGGTGTAGGTGAAACCGGCGCCGGGATTGGTATAGTTGCCGTCCGCATCCGCCGGCGAGCTCTGCACGGGGATCAGCAAAACACCATCACTGCGTGTCAACGGCCGCTGCCCCAGATCGCCGATCATGACGCAGTTGCCACCTTTGCGGACACCGGGCAGGTGATGCACGGCGTCATAGGCCGGACCCTCGTGGATGATCTGTTCATTGACGGTCTGTGTGCGACCGCCATCCACGGATACGGAGTAGTGCAGGGTCCAGTTGCGCATGCCTTCGAGGGGCTCGTCGCCGGGCAGGACACCTTCGGTCCAGACACTGATGTAGCGACCACTGGCAGGATCGACGTACCCGCCCCGGGGGTGGCGGCGGCCGGTGCCCTCGGCATGAGCAAATTTCATCGCCCATGGAATGGCATCACCCCACGTACGGCCATTGTCCTCGGAGGCGCGCACGAAGGCGGCGTCGACCGTATCGGAACGGCTCGTCAAACTGTGGATGCTGATCAGCCGACCCCCCGTTTTTTCGGTGTAGTAACTGCCGCCCATGACGCCGATGCCGGCACCCGGGGAAGGGACAAAGACAGCGCGATCCGTCACCGTTGCCTGGAGCATCAGCATACCCTCAGTCCGGGTTGCACGGCGCGGGCGCGGCCGATGCTGGCCAGCGTCGACAGCAGGGTCATGACCCCGCTGACGCCCTGCATCGGATTGGCGCGCCAGATCCTGATCTCGACGCCGTCGCCCTCCGCCTCCAGTTCGATGATGGAGCGGTCCAGAGCCGGGTCAGCGACAAGCACCGAACGTGTGCGATCAAAGCCGATCCCGGCCAGAGCGGCAGCGGCGTGTGAATTGACATTGCGTGGGAACAGCGGGCACAGGGCGCGCGTGGGACCATCGTAGAGCACGGTCTCCGTCGTCATGCTGGCGGGATCAAACTGTGGTGCCGCGGAAAAATCGAAGCTGCGCACGGGCTTCTTCATGACCATGGTCACCGTCTGCCAGCGCTCGCGACCTTCTTCCAGGGCCTCCAGTCCGACAACGGCTCCGTGGGGAACAAAGATGCGCGTGCCTGCTGACGCCGATGTCGCCAGCAGGTCCGCCTCCAGCTCTGGGTCGGAGAAGGCCGTCAGCGACAGGGGCATGTAGTCCGTTTCCTGCAGAAAGGCCCGGCCATGCTGGCGCGTGATGTCCGGGTGGGCAAGTTCGACGATGAGATCCACGCAACGGCTGCCGAAATCGGCGAGA
>JAQCJA010000644.1 GCA_027593305.1 bacterium | reverse complement strand
GCACGTTCGGGACGCTGATGCAGATGACTGTGTCCGGGCAGGGCAATGCCGACACGGACGGAGGGACCGTTGCCCCTGGGGTAAATTCTGTGGAAGGTGCACGCCGGTACGAAGACGAAGTCACCCGACCGGGCTTGCACCGGGTCTGGCCGGCCCTCGATCACCCAGTCGATCTCACCTTCCAGCACGATCCACCACTCATCGTACGTATGGCAGTGGTTGTCGTTCTCCGTACCTGCGTTCTGATAGATCACTACACCCGTGACATGGTCGGCGAGGGTCACCGCGTGTGACCAGTTGGGTGGCCCCATGGCTGCCTTGATATCGTCGAGGGAGATGTGGTTGAGCAGACCTGACAGGATCGGATTGCCGAGGGGCATTGGGGTTCTCCAGTGATTGGGAACTGCGCAGCAATGCCCCAAACATCATCACCTTCTGTGTCCGCTGGCAACTGTCACACAAGCAAGGGCTTTCGTAGGTTTGCGACTTCCGCCAATTGAGGAGTTGTGCGCACCTTGTCTGCAACCGATGTGCTCGCTGGTGCCCGGCGCTGCAGCCATGATCTGCGCCAGGATCTGACCCGCTGGCTCGAACAGAGCCAGCTGACGGACGGGCTGAAACATGCAACCGATGAATCCTGACGATCATCCCTTTGCCGGTCTCGACGGCACGCGGGTGCAGCAGCGCACCTGCAAGCCGCGCGCCTCCGGCCGCACCATGGTGATCGACTGGGGGATCCCCCTGGGGCAGCAACGCGACTTCACCGACATCGGTGCCGAGTATTTCGACTTTGCCAAGATCGCAGTCGGTCTGTCCCGCCTGTGTTCCCGGGAACTGTTGCGACAGAAGATCGATCAGTATCGGTCACGGGATGTGGAGCCTTTCCCCGGCGGGCAGTACCTGGAATACGCCGAGGTACACGGCAAACGCGAGCGCTACCTGCCCGCCTGCATCGAAGCGGGTTACCATTGGATCGAGGTGTCGGACAATCTCGCGCCGGTGTCGTTGCAGTGGAAGGAGCGCCTCATCACGGAGGCCGTCAAGGATTATGGCCTGCACGTGCTCGGCGAAGTGGGGCGCAAGGAAGGGCTCGACAACACGATTCCTCTCGTCGACAATGCGCGGGCCTGCATGGAGGCCGGCGCCGAGGTGATTCTGGTGGAGGCGGCGGAATTGATCTCGCAGGACGCGCAGACCGCAGCGGCGGTGGACGAGATTGTCCGCGTTATCGGGTTGGACCAGGTCATGTTCGAACTGCCGGGTCCGTGGATTGCGGGCGTACATTCGTGCGACATTCACCACATGCGACGACTGTTGATCGAACGTTACGGGAGCCAAATCAACCTCGGCAACGTCGCCCCCGACGAACTGCTGTCGGTGGAGGCCTATCGCCGGGGTCTGGGCGTCAACGCGGGCGGCGGATGACGCAACGACAGCGTACTCGGCCGCAGGCGATCATCTTCGATTTTGACTACACGCTGGCAGACTCGTCCGCAGGGATCATCGACTGCATTCAGACGGCGCAGACCGATATGGGGTTGCTGCTGTCCACGGCGGAACAGATCCGCAGGACCATCGGCCTTTCCGTGCCCGAGATCCTGACAACGTTGAGCGGCAGGCAACACAGTCATCGCGTCGACGAGTTCCGGCAGCGTTTCCAGGCGCGCGCCGATCAGGTGATGGCGGACAACACAACCATCTATGAGGGCGTGCCGTCCATGCTGCGCGCTCTGGCCGGCCACGGGATCCACAGCGCCATCGCTTCCACCAAGTTCCGCTACCGAATTGAGCAGATTCTGCAACGGGACGGGCTGGCGGATCTGGTGCATACCGTGATCGGTGCCGAAGATGTGACGCTGCACAAACCGGATCCTGCCTGTCTGCTGAAGGCCCTCGAAAAGCTGGCGGTGAATGCCCGTGACGCATTCTATGTCGGCGACAGCCTGCCCGATGCCGAGGCCGCGAAGCGGGCGTCGATTGACTTTGTTGCAGTTCTCAGCGGTACTACCCGGAGCGCCGAGTTCGCTTCCTTCGGGCCGGTGGCCGTGCTCGATGATGTGTCCGCCCTGACCGGGTGGATGACGACCATGAATGGCCGAGGAAGCCAGCAAGACCATGATTGAAGCAGCACGGGCCTTCGCGCCCGGCAATATTTCCGGTGTGTTCAAGGTGATCGCCGACGATGACCCGGCGAAGATGCACTCCCTGGGGCTCGGTTTCACCGTGCGCGAGGGGGCGACGGTAACCCTGACTCACGCCGACAGGCCGTTGCTGACTTTCAACGGTGAGGCCATCGACTTTCCCACCGTGAACAACGTGCTGGAAGGGCTGGCCCCCGATGCCAGGCTGGCGGTTCGTATCAGCACGCCGCTGCCCTTGAGCAGCGGTTTTGGCCTCAGTGGCGCTTCATCCCTGGCGGCGGCATTCGCCGTCAACGAACTGCTGGGGCTGGGCCTCGACCGCGTCACGCTGGCGACTGCGGCGCACGTGGCGGAGGTGCGGAATCTGACGGGCCTGGGGGACGTGTGCGCACAGTTTCACGGGGGCTGTCTGGTAAAGCTTGTTGCCGGCGACCCCCTCGCGGCGGAACCGATGCCGGTGGCGGTGGATGTGCCGCTCCACTACCGCTACTTCGGTCCCATCAGCACCCGTGAGATCCTGTCTGATGCCGGACGCAGAGAACGGATCAACGCCGCCGCCGATCATGCCCTCGAGGAACTGGCGGGGCTCAAGGAACGGGCCCATGTCGACATCGGCGAGCCGATCCGCGTGTCGCGACGGTTTGCCGAAGCCAGTGGCC
>JAQCJA010000643.1 GCA_027593305.1 bacterium | reverse complement strand
CCTGTTCGCCGGCATCGTCGACTTTGCCCGCAGGGCGGGTTTTGACAGCGTGATGATGATCCCCGGTCATGTGCACGAAGAGGACGGCCAGACGCCGGAGGAAGCTTTCGCAATCGCCGCAGAGGAGTTGCGCTGGATGGTGTCGGCCGCCGGCGAAGGTGCCCTGCACTGCAACATCGAGCCCTGCGCCGGCTCCATCGCCCATGACCCAGCCGATGCTCTACGCCTGTGTGCAGCGGTACCTGGACTCGGCCTCACCCTCGATTACGCCCACCAGGTCCAACTCGGCCTGGGTCACGAGCAGATCGAGGTCCTGCATCCCTGCGCCCGGAACATTCCAGGCCCGTCCGGATGCTGGCGTCATCGACTTCCCGCGGCTGGTGCGCAGGATGCTGCAGGACGGCTACGACGGCGTCATGAGTGTCGAGTTTGTCACCACGCAGGATATGGCAGATTGGGATATGCCCGCCGAGACGGCACGCTTGAAGCAGATCCTCGAGGACGCCCTCGGTTAGTCTTCCGTCGCGACACTGGCCCGCTCATTCCAGATTCCCAACTCGAAGGATCGCGGATCGGCGGGTATCATGAGTTCCGCGCGCTCCTTCACACGACGATCCCAGTTCTGCCGGCCATGAAACAACAGGTGCTGGTTGGCCGGAATCGCCGCCTTGAACTCCGGCGTCAACTCGCCATCCCCCCAGTACGGCAGGTGCGCCGGGCCGTAACCGGTGATGAGGATGATGCGCTCCCTGTCACTGGTGAGCAGCCCCGTTGCATGGATCAGCGGCTCGACGAAGAGCAGCGTCGAGCCCGCCGGCGCGATGACCTGATGGATCAGCGAGCGATCCTGATAGGCACATTCAACGAGTTGTGCCGGTGGCAGATCCATCTTGTGACTGCCGGCAATGACCACCGTGCCCCCGTCCTCCGGTCCCAGATCGGTAAGGTTCGTCAGCGTCTTGACGAAGTTGCAGTGATAGAGACCATTGCGGGTGTAGCTTCCATACGGCACGTCGATGCCACGATGAAACCCGTACTTGTGCGTCGCCGCCTCCTGGGACTGCCAGTCCGGATGGCGCGAATTGATGTGCGCATTCGACTCCACCATGCGGATCTCGCCGCCGATGATCTCGGCTGCCATGCCCACCATCAACGGGTGCGTGATATAGGCGGTGATGGAAGGGTCCGCCTGCTCGATGTCGCGCATGAAGTAGTGGTGCGTGGAGTTTCGGTCTGCGACACAGGCACCACGCACCTTCGAAGCAGGGTCTGGCTCATGGGGCAATGGTTTGCCGGCGGCAGTCAGATCGCGCTTGAGTTGCTGCAGGGCCCCAATGAGCGTGCCACATTCGTCGGCCGTCAGTGTCTCGGGTACGACCACATATCCGTAGATATCAAGGTGCAGGCGCTGTGCCGGGGTCAACGCCGGAAAGGGAACGTCCATCTTCTCTTCGGGGGGCATGGTGGTCACTTTCGTGGCGGCAGGCAGAGTGGTTGATTGGCAGAGTGGTTGATTGGCAGAGTGGTTGATTGGCTGGGATGAACTGGAACCGATAGTCGACGATGGGCCGCGTCGTCACAAGGGAGTGCCAGTGATTCGGGTGGTCGACCAGATACCAGACGTCGCAGACCGGATACCCGCAGGCGGCCCGCTGGCGCGACAGCGACTGGCTGTCAGAGGGCCGGCAGTCGGGCCATGCCGAAATAGTCCCGATACGCCTCGACCAGCACGTAGTAGTTCTCCTTCGGTATATCCTCATGTACCGAGTGGCTCAGGTGCAGGATGTGGCCCCCGGGCGTGCGGCAGCCGAAATCCAGACACTCGATCACCTCCCGCCGAACATCGTCCGGTGTTCCCTGGCACATGGTGTAGCGCGCATCGATGTTGCCGATGATACACACCCGCTCGGCGACACCGGACTCGATCAATCGGGGCCAGGTCATGCCCGCCGCCTTGTCGACTTCCTTGTAGCCGTCGATCCCCGAATCGAAGAAGAACTCCTGGCAGATGGGCCAGTGGTTGCCATCTGAGGTGTACACCGCCCTGGCGCCAGCCTGCTGAATCACGCGCGTGTGCTCCTGAATCACTGGCAGCACGAACGCGCGATACGCCTGCGGCGAAATGAAGGGCCCTTTGTCACAGCTGACGTCGCCACCCATGGCGACAACGGCGGCCCCGTTGGTGATGGCACGGCGCGTCATTTCCAGGGCGGGAAGCTTCTGCATGGCAATCCACCGATGGCACAACTCGGGCGCCTCGATCATCCACATCAGCAGGAAGGGCGCAAAGAAGGCCACACCCGTACCGGCGCCGATCTCGGCCATATGCACCCACTCGACGCCGTCTCTGTCGGCGCGGGCGCGGATCCTGTCGGTGAAGGGATCACGGGTCGGGAAGATGCTGTGATAAAAACCTATTCACCATTGCTCCAACTGATGACGCACCTGGGCCTCATCGTAGCGATGGGTGTAACCCTGCTGGGCGGAGGGATTGGCCAGTCCGACCAGATCGGTGCGCGCATCGCGGACGTAATCGATGCCGTCACGGGTCCACGAATTGGGGCCCGTCTTCACCGGGCGCGTACCGGCTGCCGACAGGGGCCCGTTGAAGCGCACCATGTCCACTTCGAAGTAGCGGTTGATGGTGTACTGGGCGTCGACGCACAGTTCGAGCAGTTCCGCCGACGTGATGCCTTCCGCCAGAGCGTCCCAGTAGAGTCCGGCGTCCGTCGCCGGCGTCCGACCGCACATGTCCCAGTAGATCGGGTGGAAGGGCGAGTAGATCTCAAACAAGGGCGTGCGATCGGGAGC
>JAQCJA010000039.1 GCA_027593305.1 bacterium | reverse complement strand
CGGCGGACCTCAGTTGGGATACCGCCCCAACCCGATACCCCGGAGCCGCCTCCTTCACATGGTCTACCTGCTCTCTTGCGAACTTTGGTCACATGTAGGGTCTGCCCAACCGCAGTGCGGATCTCCCAACCTTGTGCTTCCACTCCCTGAGACACGGCAGCAACGGGCAGACTGCCGACCCCGACGGCATGACCGAGGGCACCCAGGTCAAGTCCAATGCCGTTCTTCCAGAGGGCTGCCACAGCAACTCGACTCTTGCTCTCCGTCCAGCGTTCAGCCGGTGTTTCATTGTTGAATGTGCTGTCAGGACGGTTTGATTCTGGGGCAGCAAGCTGTTCCTCAAGTTCTACCAAATAGTGATGGTCCTGCACGTCACGCCAGCCGGAGGGCAACCAACTGGATCCAAGCATTTCTGCAAGCAGCCCGGCAGTCATTGAGGCGATTGTGTCTGTGTCGCTTCCAACTGCGACAGCGGCTCCACGAACCCCTGTCTCGGGCTGCGCTGCATATCGAGACGCGAAAAACACCGCCGCCACAGCCGTTCTTGTTCCCGCGCCCATTGTCTTCCTCTCGAAACATCCGAGTTCGTGCAGGATGCGGGAGTCCGTTGCGAGCAAATCTTTCGTCAACCCTCGGCGCGAGACTTCAAGCAGATCCGTTGTCTCTCTCACAGCCCCTTCCCAAGTGTCAGAGGGCCGCGCGTCGCCTTGGCATCTCACACTCAGCCATTCTTCCGGTAAGTGCTCGGGCACAGAACCCCAATCGGATACCGAGTCAGAGAGGCAATCGATCAACTCACCATAGCGCCACGTATCTGTCTTGCGGAAGGCACACCACAATGCATAGGCATAAATACAAGCTCCAACGATTGCCCGTGGGTGTCCGTGTGTTGCGATGCTGTTGAGTGCTGCCGCCCTGACGACTGCCCGAGGGTCGTCCCTGGATGCAAGCGCGTGCGGAAGCACTCTCATTGCAGCACCGTTTCCGCCCGCACCGAAATACTCCCTCACCTTTCGACCCTCTTGTGCCCAAGGCGCCATGCCTTTCGCCCAGCATTGAGCGGCCCTCTTGGAGGCTGA
Source organism: bacterium (assembly GCA_027593305.1). Classification (GTDB taxonomy): domain Bacteria; phylum Latescibacterota; class UBA2968; order UBA8231; family UBA8231; genus UBA8231. Next base: position 16,163 of record JAQCJA010000039.1, on the reverse strand, counting down.
ACCCCCGCCTCTCTCGTAGAGGAGCCAAAGCGGTAGTTCGGACCAACACAGATGTTCGAACCAACCTGAGCCAGTGAGAATCGCTCTGGCCGTGGAGAGAATGAGTTGCGTGTCGTCGCTGTATGCGCCGACGATCGGGCGTCAGCCTCGGCTTGATCAACTCCTCCCAGGCGGCCCGTTCCTTGACGGCAAAGTCGATATGCTCCGGCGTCGACGAATGCAGCTTGTGCCGCCGGAGCACGGCGCCATTGCCGTCGCGGGTGACGACGGTCTCCTCTGTTTCCTCGAGGATTTCAGGCACGAAGTCGAGGTCGGCCACCATACTGAGGGCCCCACAGGTGGTCATGTCAAAGCCGAAGTGCGTCGCCAGATCTTCACCCTCGCGGATGTGACCACCTGCCTGCCACTTCTGCAACGTGTCTCCCCAGAAGTGCTCGAACAGACCGATGCGGTCCACGGGCTGCCGCTCCAGGATGTTGCCGATCCGTTCGACTCCGGTCATTGCCATGTGTGCGCTCCCGCTCCACCTGTGAGTTCTTGGGGTCACTCCCAAGTGTAGGAAACCAGAATTCGGGACGTTTCCGCAAGACCCAGAGGGATGCCGGTCTTGTCCGCCGCATCGATGTCGGCTACCGTTCCGGTCTGCGATCGGGCCACAGCCACACACATAAGGAGCCGCTTTCCCATGATTCGCTGGACACCACGCGTACTGCTCACCGATCGCCTCTTCCGCCTGCCCATCGGCGGTGGCCCCGACCAGCGGCCGATCCTGGAAGCCCCTGGGTTTGAGCTCGTCGACCACCGCTGGTCACAACGTGACCAGGCATGGATGTACTACCTGCGCTCACCCTCTCTGGGTGGCGACCATCCGGTCACGGCGACCGACACTGCCGGCAGTACCGACAACGCGACGATCGCCGTGCGCAGCCTCGCGCAGCTGCGCGAGCCCTTCACCGACGCCGGTCAACTGTGGCCGCGCCGCTGGCCCCTCGGCGGCCGCTGCACGAGCGCCCGCACCCGACAGACCCTGCAGGATGAGCCGCTGGTGCCTGCAGGTGACGACGAGGTTCTGCGCTGGTGGCTGGCCCAGGATGATGTCACGCTGTGGCGGCAGTTACCGGCAGCGGAGTTCCCCCGCTCCCATTACGTCAACGTGCATCAGGGTTGCCCCGCCTGCGGCACAGCGATCTTCGCCCACGGTGGCTTCTACCCTTGGACTCGCAACCACCGACCCGGAGACCTGCGTTCCACCTGTCCCGCCTGCGCTGCCGTGTTCCCCAGCAACGACCTGCGTGTCGGTGACTTCAGTTCTGGTGACTTCGTTGATGACGGTTTCGGCTGGTTCGACAACGAAGGCCACGTCTTCCTGTTCTCCGCCTCCAGCCATCGCGAGCTCATCAGCCACTACCTTGGCGCCCTGCGCACCGTTACCGACCACTTGCGCCGCCACCCCGATGACCTGGACGTGGCGCGCCGTCTCGGCGTGATGCTGCTGCGCTGGTCACTGGAAGAGGTCTACGTGGCCGCGGCGCCACAATTTCGTCACGGCCCCTCACAGGAAGTGGAAACACCATGGGACGGCGGCCCCGTCGATTGGGCGGGCAAGGAGGATCCCATTGCCGCACTGTACCGAAAAGGGGCCCTCGCCTACGCCATCGACGTGCCGGGTGTCACCGACGTGCTTGCCCTCGCCTACGACACCGCCTGGCCCCTGCTGCGCACCGATGACGAGTGGATCGCCCGCGCCGGTGCCCAGGGACTGGTGCTGGCCGACGCCGGCGACGGCTGCCAGCTGATCGAGGAAGCGTTGTGTTGCCTGATGCAGAACGCCATCGATGGCGGCGCCCTCAGCAACAAGCCCGGAACCAGCCTGGGCGTGCTCTCCGCCCTGCAGGCCCTCGACCGTGGCGACACCACCGACGTCATGGACTGGCTGTACGATCGAGGGCCGGATCGCCTGCGCGTCTTCGTCAGCAACAACTTCACCACCGACGGCGTGCCACCCGAGGCCACCGGCGGTTACAACGAGACCCATACCCGCGGCCTCTTCGAACTGGAGTGCCAGGTCGCCGCCTTGCGGGCCCTGCAGCCTGACACCTACCCCATCTCTCGCTTTCCCTCGATCACCGATGACCCGCGCCTTGAGCGCCTTGTGCGGGCGCCATACGACGTAACCCTGCTCGGGCGTGCCCCTTTTCAGTTCGGCGACTGCGGCTTCGGGGGTGTGCAGCAACCCTTCACCGATCGACCACCGCTCAAACCCCTTGATGAACCAACCCTCGAGCGCGCCGCCGGTCTCGGCTCGGCGGCGGCCCGCATCCTGCTCGACAGGCAGCGGGCCAACGAGCCATCGACCCCTGGCAGCACCATTCACGATGGGGTCGGCTTCGCCATCCTGCGCACCGGCGGGTCACCTGAGCGCGCCGCCGCCGGCATCGTCTACGGCGACGCCCCCTGGCACCGGCATCAGGACTTGCTCGATGTCCAGCTGTTTGCCTTCGACCGCCCGTTCCTCTCTGCCCTCGGCTACCCGCAGTCGTGGGCCCACGTCAACTCCTGGGAGGGCAACTGGGCGACCCACAACTCCGTCTGGTCCGTCGTGGATGGGGTAGAACCCTTGCAGCTGCCCTTCGACACGCCCTGGCACTTTCTCAAAGAGATCGCTGGCCGCGGCCGCCTGGTGCGGGTACTGCGCACCGACGGTGTGCAAGTCGTCGAAATCGAGGCACAGCGCTGGGTCTTCGACACCGAGGCCATGCGCTGGACACAGCCTGGGGTCACCTACCGCCGACTCATCGCGTTCATTGAGACGGGTGACGACGGAGTCGCCCTCATCGACCTGGCCCGCATCCATGGTGGTGACGACCACTGGCGCCTGTGCCGCGGGCTGGAGGGCACCCTGCAAATGGCGGGCGTCGTTCCACTGGCGCAGCCGGGCACTCTGGCGGGACCCGACATCAAGCGCGGTCAGCTCGACGCCGTGCGGCATCGTGATCACCTGGGCCTGGCCTGGATCGATGACGTCAACACCCTCGATGTCGGCGACACCGCTCGCGGCACGTGGACGAGCGTCCACGACGAAAGTGCCCATCTCGATCTACACGTGCTGCACACGACGCCGGGCACAACCCTGCGCAGCGCCCGCGCCACAGGGGTCATGGGTACGCCCGAACAGTCGCAGTACAACTACCGTGCCCTCGCCTGGCAGCGCCCGGAGCCAGGTGAATCCACAACTTGTGTCGATCTCGTCTTCGAACCACACATGGGTGAGGCCAGTCTGTCAGGCGCCAGAGGCATTGCCGCCGATGCCGAAGAGGCGAGCGGCGTGACACTGCACACACAGCAGGGCGAGATCCACCTCTACTGGTCCCCTGGCCGCGCCGCCGACGAGGTCACCCGCTTCGAGGATGGCACCGAATTGGCCGGCTCCCTGGCACTCGTCACCGGCGGCACCGTCACCGGCGTCGCTTGCGCCAGCCTGTCACATGGTGGCCATCGGACCACCTTGCCGACGCCTGTGCAGCAGGGCACCATCGTCGCCCTCGACCGCCGGTTGTGCACGATCGACGTCGAGGGTCTCGAGGCAGCACAGACAGGGCAGCGCATCGTCGTCAACGCCGACGGACGGGGACACACGTACGAGATCACCGGAGTGGAGAGGGTAAGTGCCACGGTTCTTCGTCTCAGCCTCGACATGGCCTCCCTCCACGGCCGTGCCCGCATCGCCGCCGTCGACGGTGCCCACCTGGAGCTCGACTTCTTCCTCATCACCCGCACCGCCACCCTGCACGGCACACGCCTGCAGAACGAAACCGGTGGCGCCTGGCAGGCCATCGCCGCCGCCGCCAACCACGATGGTCACACGACCAGCGTCGATCTCGACTCGCCATTGCCTGGTGCAGAGATCGGTGACTGGGTCGCCGCCGTCGACTATGTCCTGGGGGATGCAGTCCGGCTCGAGGCGACGCGGACCCGCATCCTCGCCGCTGAGTGAGTCGATGGCCGACACCACCCCGAAGCCGGCAACCAGAGCTCCCAACCGTCACCTGCCGGCCACCGTATGGGGTCTGGGTTTCGTCAGCCTCTTCATGGACGTCTCCTCGGAGATGATCCACAGCCTGCTGCCAGTCTTCCTGGTAACGACGCTGCACGCCAGCGCCATGACCATCGGCCTGATCGAAGGCCTCGGTGAGGGCGTGGCGCTGTTGATGAAGACCGTGTCGGGCGTCTGGAGCGACCGGATGGGCGGTTGATCACAGCCTCAACGACGTCTTTCTCCTTCTGCGAGAAACTTTCGAGATCCTTCATTGCTGACAGAAGGGTTATCATGTCCGTTACGGCAGAGTTCGCCGCATCGATGTGCTGCTGCGCCTGTTTTCCCAAAGCATTGGTCGACAACTCCACACCTCCTTCGACTGAGCGTGTGGCTTTGCGACCAAACACTGAGCGTCTGAAGGGCGCCAGCTGCCGGCAAGATCGTTGCCTCCGACTTGACCGGCCATCGGGTTTGTGGCAGCACCTGAGTGCCGTAGACCAACCATCCGGTGGCATCCAGCTGTGCTGATGATGCCTACGAGATGGAGAGCGGATGTGAGTCGGCTCAGAAGAAAAGCAACGGCCTGGCCGTGATAGTGTTCATGCCACTCGCACGGGGCGCCTCGCTGAGCCCAGAACCAACAAGCGCCAAGAGGTATAGAAAGCGTAACGTAGGCTTCGCCGAGACCGCGGCCGACAGGAATGGCAGGAATTTAGGCTACACCCAGAGAAGCATGGTGGAGAAGACCATGTACAGATACTAGACTATCCTCGGTGGAAACATGAGGAGTTAAAGCATGAGAAGACGCCAGAGAGATGGAAAAGAGAAGCGCCTACGGTGGAATCGTCTGCGATGAGTTCGGCTACATGTTGCTGCTCGAACCGAAGGACCACTTCGGTGGGTATGTGTGGACCTTTCCCAAGGGCGTATCCAAGCCCGGAGAGTCGCCGCAGCAAACCGCACTCCGCAAAGTCTTGGAGGAGACTGGGGTTGAGGCTTCGATCGATGAGCCGGTCCCTGGCGTCTACGAGGGCGACGCGAGCACGACTTCCTACTTTCTCATGTCGCTCGTTGGGCATACCGGCGATTCTGGTAATCGCGCGACAGCGTCCATACGCTGGGTCAGATTCAGTGGCGCACCCGCGCTTATCCGCAAGACCGAAAACCTGAAGGGGCGGAACCGAGACCTCGCGGTCCTTGGTGCTGCCCTGCAGATTCGCTCAGAGCTTGCCGAGAGTGGCCGCATGAAGCCGCAGGTGTCGCCACCACCCCAAGGACTCGAGGGGGTATGCACCTGCAGTCTGCCATTACCCGCCCACTGTCCCGCCGTCGAAGTCTCCGAATCGTGTGTAGCCGTGGGGTGTTCTATCGCTCTGGATCAGGGATGTGAAGATCACGATTCAATGGGGAAGGACGATCGAAGGCTCATCGAGGCGACAAATGCCCTCGTCAAGCGCCTTGTCCGTTCGCCGAAAGACCGAAAGAGCGTCGCCGACTATGCCCGCGAGCTCTACGTCCGTGATGACTATCCTGGCAGTTCCTTGCCCAAGGCTGTTCTGTTCTCCATCTACAAGCACGATCAGTTCGCCTACAATGGCCTCGCGCTAAGCCCGCTTGGTCAGGCTATCATCAATGGCGAAGAGGCTGAACGCTGGCCCGGTGAAGGGCAGACTCGTGGTCCGACAATTGGCCAGATGTTCGAAGTGTATTCGATGAGATATCAGGACACAGGTCCATGACCGCAGATTGCAGCAATGCCAGAAAGATCGTGACACAGATTCCGGATGCCCTCGTCAATGAGATACACGATGGCAATTGTGTCGCTTTTGTTGGTGCCGGATTTTCGGCGGCGGTGATCCCACCGTGGGGAAAACTGCTCACAGCACTCGCTACTCAAAGCGCCGTTGAGACCGACGTCGAAAATCACGTGGCGAGTCTCGTCCTAAAAGGCTCAGCCCATGCCTTCGACGAGGCTGCCCAGGTGCTGGAGGACCATCTCGGGCGAGCCACCTTCCTGCATCACCTGGAATTGTTGCTTACGCAACAAGACGAGCGTCCAATGTCGCAGCGTCTCACATGGCTGCGCGGCATTCCGTTTCGGTCCATCCTGACGACAAACTTCGATCCACTTCTCCCAGGCAGTACGCCCGGACCCGAGGCCTACCGTCGTATACTTCGTCCCGACGCATACCGCTGGTGGGAAACCCGTTACTGGGGGAACGCAGTAGGTGCGGCAACACTCAAGTTGCACGGTGACGTAGCAAACGGGGAAATCGTGCTGACCCGCCGGGATTATCGTCGGCATCTCTACAGCGACCCCGCTTACATCACTTTCCTGCGCACGATGGTGGCGACGACGACTGTGCTTTACATGGGCTTCTCGTTTGAGGATGCCTATCTGAACGAACTACGATCTGAAATCCTCGCTCTCCTGGGGCAAGGTGACAGAAGCACACCCGTTGCCTACGCAATAGTCAACGATGTCCCCCCAGGCACGCAGGACCATTTCCGGAAGCACGAAGGCATCGAGGTTCTTTCCTACGACACACATGGTGGGACGGATTTTTCAGGCTTTGATGATCACCTCGGGGCGATCTACCAAGAGACGAATCCGCTCGTCCGGTTCGGGCGTTTGCTGGCAACGCGTCGGATTCTGTGGATAGATCCGCACCCAAGCAACAACGGAGAGGCTTTCGACTACCTGGCGGCTTCGGCAGCAGCAGCCAATCGAGAACGGAGCCCTCTCGTCACGGTCAGTACCGCCGAAGAAGGCGTGGCAGCCCTCGCGAGTGCCGAGAACGGCGGCGAGTCCTTTGATCTGGTCATAACCCACTGGGGTGAGGCAGGGGCGCTCACGCCCGGAGGGAAACCCTGCTCCACTGCCGTTGGCTTACTTGGCGCGATTCGCACCAGAGATCTACGCTGTCCAGTCATCGTATTTGCCAGCGCGACCAATGCGAACGAAAGAAAACCCGCGGTCCTGGGGATGGGCGCCCTCGCCTACTGCTATACCTTTGCCGACCTATACAGGCGGATTGAGGAAACGTTATCTCCCGGCGGAATGACCGCTGGCCTGGTCAGTGAGACTGTCAGCTGCCACTGATACGAGTTCGCCCGGCGCCGCTCTGAGCCTCGAGCGGCAGTGTATCCTGGAGCACACGCGGATGGGTGCTGGGCGCTACACACGGTAGACGCGTCGTCAGCGCATGTGCCGGCCGAGGCCCGAATTGTGTTAATTGTCCGCGTCGGTCGGAACGCCTCCCCCGCTGGTGATGACTTGAACTGTATCCCATTCCTTGCGCTGCTGATCTCTACGGCAGCCTACGCCCACGGTGGCGGCCTCGATAGCCAAGGCGGGCATAACGACCGGGCTGCAGGCTCGTATCACTTCCATCGTGGTGCTTTGGCCGGCGAGACCTTCGCGTCGAAGGACGAGGCCACTGCGGCCCTCCAGGTTGAAGTTGCGCCGGCACCTACCGTTCCGCTTCCGGCACCCCAACTGCCGCCTGTTCCACCAAGACAGATCCGCGTTGCGTCCTTCAACATCCGCATCTTCTCAACCGGTAGCCGTGACGACACCGAACTCGCGCTGATCGCCGATCGACTCCAACAGTTCGATCTTGTGGCCATCCAGGAATTGCGCGATGAGGAGGTCGTGCAGGTGGGGTTCATTGCATCTACCAACTCAAAGTCCGCCGCCATCCCCGTGATCTCGAACACCCGGCGAAAAGTGTGCCTTGGGATGCACGAGGGTGATAGATTTCTCCTTGAGGGGTAACAGGAGATCCATCATCCGGATCGGGACGCCCAATTCAACTATCTCAATGACCAGGTGTGCGACCATCAGGCGCAGGGGCAGCCGGTCATCTCGGTCGATACGAAGCAGAAAGAGCTGGTCGGTGATTTCAAGAATCCCGGGCGTGAGTGGCGACCGCAGGGCGAGCCCGAGCGCGTCAAGGTGCACGATTTCATCGTCCCCGCTCAAGGCAAGGCGATCCCCTATGGCGTCTACGATCTGAGTCGTGATGAAGGCTGGGTCAGTGTTGGCATCGACCACGACACGGCCAGCTTTGCCGTCAACGCCATTCGCAGTTGGTGGAAGCGCATGGGGCGATCGGCATACGGTGGCGCGACCCACTTGCTGAGCACTGCCGATGCAGGCGGCAGCAATGGAGCCAAGACGCGCTTGTGCGCTTGTGGAAATTGGAGTTGCAACGCTTTGCCGATCGCACGGGCCTGACGATCACTGTCTGCCACTATCCTCCAGGCACCAGCAAGTGGAACAAGCTCGAGCATCGACTGTTTTCTCATATCGCCATGAATTGGCGAGGCAAACCGTTGGTAAGTCTGGCCACGATCGTCAGCCTCATCGGCGCCACGACCACCACTGCAGGATTGCGTGTACGCTCCGAAATCGACAAGAGAGCCTATCCCAAGGGCGTCACCGGTCAGGACGATCAACTGTCTCAGGTCCAGCTCCATCGGCATGACTTCCACGGCGACTGGAACTACACCATCCGGCCAACTGCGGCTGCATGAAAAACATCCGTTATTCCGCCGCGAGCCCTAAGCAGTGACGAGGGGTGACGCTCCAATGCTTTGACAGATCTGCAGGGTCATTGTATATCAGCAATACGCCATTGCCGAACCTGAGATTCGTGTTGAAACTGCGACGGGCTCGACAAAGGCAAACTATAGGCATGTGAAGTGACTCTCTCCCAAGACGTATGGGAGAGGGCCGATCACCAGACGGCGCACGAACGTTCGCGCCGCTCCGGCGGCCTCGTTTCAACGAAGCGCGACCCCGGGTGCAGATTCCTCCTTTTACCGGGAGGGATTTGTGCCCGGGTTTTTTTGTTTCCCAAAGGAGGGTCGAATGACCAGCACCACAACTACACTGACGGTCGACGAACTTGATGCAGCGCGCATTCTGTGCCTCAGCCCTGGCACGCTACGTAACTGGCGGTCGATGTCACGCGGTCCACGCTTCGCACGGGTGGGTAGGCGTATCGTCTACCGCGTCGCCGATCTCGACGACTGGTTGACGGAGCACACCGTGGAACCAGGCGCGCGGCGTCCGGCCAACACATAGAACAGTTTGGTGGCACGAGGGGCACCTACCCCGAAACCACTACACCCAACTTGACTATGTCGACCGCAGTCCTACAACAACTGACTCGGACGAGACCTCGTCCCGGAGTCTATCTGGAAGGAGAGTTATTGTCTTCGGCAGCGTTCAGAGAACTCAACGAAACCCAGATTCGAGTCTTGATGGGTTTCTACCAGAGGCGCCAGTTCGCCACCAAACGGAAGGGAGAGAAGGTGAGAAGCAAGGAGGTTCTAAATAACGGGAAGATCACCTTCCTCTACACAGAGGCCGAGGGCTTGGGCATCTCAAAAACCGCGTTCACCCGAGCAATCGATGGATTGCTATCTCACGGGTTCATCGACATAACCTTCAGCGGAGAGGGGCTGTATCGGTCGGTATCCCTTTACGCGGTTTCCACACGCTGGCGGAATTACGGAACCAAGGCGTTTGAGCAGAAGGTTCGGAGAAAGAGGCGCAGAGAAGTTGGCTTCGTGAGATCGTATGGCAAGACTTGAAGAACGGCACCGCAAGCGGTCGTTGGGGATACCTCGGATCTGGCCCCACAAGCACCATTCGCGGTCGTTGGCCAATGGGGATCAAGCACCACCAACGGTCGTTGACAAGCGCCGCCAGCGGTCGTTGGCAAAAACCGAAATGATTCGTGAGGGTTGTCTGCGAGTTCGAGCAACCCGTCGGACGACCACGACACGAAGTTTGCGGCATAGAGTTGCGAGAACAGATCACTTACCACGTGGCGGAGGCCAAAGATGACAAGACCAAACAGTGACGCATTCCGGATAGTAGCCACCGAGGACAACGTGGGCCTGGAGCCATTGGTGGGCCCTGGTTTCTCAATCGGCTTCGTGCTCGAGGTCAATGGCGCCGACTCAGAGGAAGTCAGGTTTACACCGACTCGACACGAGCTGAAGCAGCTTGTTCGTATGTGGTTGCCGGAAAGCTTTTCGCAGCGTCGGGAGTGGGTTTTCTGGGGTCAGTATTGCAGTGTCGGAAGCCGCCTTAGCAACTATGCCGAAAACAGGCTGTGCCGCATTGCTGACGCTTTAGGCGAGAAGGAGTATGGCCAAGTGTTCGATGAAGCAATAGAAGCGTATGGGAGGGAGATGGACGCGACCTCGTGGGACATCTTTCTCAGCGGTTCTGAAGGTGAGATAAAGGTGCAACCGCAGGCGGATGAGTTCGGGCCGTATCCGAGTAAGGTCGAGGAGTGTAGATCTTTACTTCGAATCCTTAACTCACAGCAGAAACAGAACTCAAAAGAGATTCAGCGGGAGCTGGGTTGGGACTACAGGTATACGTGGGGAATTGCACTGGAATGCCTTAACCACGGGATCTCCGTCAAGTTCGACCCCATCTGCGCGCACGACACGACCGAGGAGGTGACCTACGAACGGATTCATGGAGACGACGAGGAGCAAGCGTGGGTGCAACAGCTTGGGGCGATGGCGAAGCGCCTCGAGGCGTCGGAGACAGTCAACAACCGAGCTACAGGTCGGCGCGTCCTGGCCTCGATCGAGGGGTTCTTGGACCTTCGCCCCAGGCTGAGAAGCAGATTGTCGGCCGGATGACCAAGGGCTGGATTGTGCGACGAGGTGCATGCACGGTCGGGACAGGGCCCACGGCGCCGAACAACAGATCGAGGCTTGTCCAAAGCCCTTTTCCCGATGCGTCTCGTCGCACAATTCAGAGCGATGACCCGAGAGTAAGGCTTGGGAGTCCAGCGACAAGGGGTCCAGAACCCGCGTTGACCCTCGGGCCCCGGCAGCCACCTACTCACCGCCGGCCAGCGCCTTTGCCTGGATGGAGAAACACAGCAAATGACCAACCCACACTGCACCCTTTTCCGCCGCCCGTCAGGCACCTACTACAGCCTGAGCGACGGCACCGTCTGGCAGTGGTACGTGCGCGTCCTGATTTTCCCCGGCTGCTTCCAAGGCTTCTACGTCCGCCGCCGGGCCCTCAAGAACCGCTTGCCCATCGATGCAGTCTACGCCAGCAATCCCCCGGCAGACCTGCTGACGGCCATGCGTCGGGTTGGGGACAGCGTCCACCACTACGACCTGCACAGGGGACAGGAGCACGTAAAGGCATGACCAACATGGATCGCATCCCACCGCAGAACCTCGACGCCGAGCGGGCGGTCCTGGGCGCCTGCCTGCTGGGTCGGGACGGGGCGCAGCGGGCCCTGGAGGCCATGCCCGGGGATCCAGACGTGATCTTCTACCAGCGGCGCCACGCCAAGATATGGCGGGTTGTGCGCGACCTGGCGGACGACGACGAGGCGATCGACCAGTTGCCCGTGAGCGCAGAACTTGGTCGGCGCCGGGAACTCGAGGAGGTGGGTGTGATATGAGCCCCGTCGTCGCTGCCATACTGAAGCAGGCCGCTGCCAGCGGCGTAGAGCTGGAACCATATGGTGACGATCTGCGCTACCGGGCCTCCGAGGGCTTGTCGCCCGAACTCCGCGCAGAGCTGGCACTGCACAAGACGGAGATCCTTGAGGCCCTGCGCCAGATAGACCGGTGTCCGAACTGCCAGGAGCCAATCGCAGGCGGAGCCGCACGATGCGGCGCGTGTGCGGCGGCACTGCATGGATGGAAGCTCCCACCTGCGGCTTGGAACGGCCTGCCCAGATCGGTATCAGATTGGCCGGAGGAATGGCGGGCAGCCTACGAGGAGCGTGCAGCGATAATGGAGTTCGACGGCGGACTGCCTCGCGGCGCAGCCGAGCAGCGTGCCGAGACACTGGTGCGTGCTGAACACAAAGCACGGCACAGATGAAGCCCGGTTCAGGCCCGGAGGTCCAGAGACAAATGCCAGTCATGCCAGGGAAGCGGCGAGGATTCGCCCGAAGATTCCGAAGATTTCGCCATTTGGTGGCCGGGATCTTCTGGATTCTTCAAGGCTCCATCGCGCTAACGTTGCCCTGGGGGGCTTTAGCATGAACAGCCGAAGGAAGAGCTGGCCGCCTGGCTCACAGACCGAGGCTATCCCGCCCGACGCGGCGCCCAGCACCGGGGCGGCCCTGATAGCCCGGACGTGATCTGTCCCACCCTCCCCATCCATCTGGAGGCCAAACGCACCGAGCGGCTGAACGTCTACGAAGCCCTGGCGCAGGCCATCCGTGATGCCGGCCAGGATGTCCCCGTCGTCGCCCACCGCCGGAACGGCGGCGACTGGATCGTCATCCTGCGCCTGGGCGACCTCCTGGCCCTGATCACCGCCAGCCCCAGGAGTCCATCTGACGGGGCTCATCTTCCGAGGCATCCTGAGCCGCCTCCGCTCCCCGAAGCCGCCACAGCGCCTCCCAGGGCCCCTACCGAGGATCTCTGATGGCCTCTCGGGCAGAAATGGGCATCCAAAAGCTCGGTCCGCGGCATATCCGGGCGATGGAATCCCTGCTCTCAGGGAAGTCCGTCGACGAGGTCGCCGCTGATAGGTTTGCCTAACGGCGGATAACGGCCATTCCTCGTCAGATAGTCGAGGGCGATCAGGATGGCAATGAAGAGAACGAAGAATACCATCGCCTCTACAAGCCCTGTGTCCAACGGAGACCTCCCCCTATCTATTTGAGGTCGAACCCTTGGTCGCCACTTGCGACCGTCGGTCTTGCTTGGGTGCAAGCACACCGGGTGGGCTGACGTGACACATGTGGTCAGAGATCGCCCGGAAGATCGGCGACAAGATCTTCCACCGGGTCACCTTGCTGCAGTCCCAGCCAGATGGTCAGTATGCTCGACCTGTGCCTGTTGATCCATTCTGAGACATCCTCGTCATACTTGGCCGGGAGATTCCCCCTCGATCCTACATGCGCTTTCGATCGAGTAGACGGATAGGAATTACAAGGGCCCATTATCGTGCATCCGGTACCGTCAGGCAAGACTCATCTGGTCGATGCGTAGCGTCGCCATCCACGAAGCGGTCACAGAGACGATCACCCCAACTGCGGCTGCCGCATCAGCCGTATTTCCAGGTCTTCCGGCGCGAATTGGTAAATCCCTGGCAGATGCGCCAGCGCCCACTCCCGACCTACGTGCATGGCGGCCTCAGACGTGTCAACGGCCGGGAGGACTTTCGCCAGATCCGTGAGAATCCCACCATCCCCATTCTTCCGGGCGAGGTACACGTGGGCGATGTACTGCGCCTTGTCATTCCTCACGACATGGACTCCGGCCAAGTACCGGCCATCCGGCAGACGCCAGAGCTTGTTGACATTCAGGGCAATATCTCGGGTATCACGAACCATGCGCGGAGTGTAGGAGGTGGTATTACCCGAACAACGCACATTCCTTCCGGCGTGGGATTTTTCCACGGTCCGAAGCGTCGAGAAGCGCCGCAAAAGTCGGGCAGGAAGCCTGACCTGCTCCCCAAATGATGCGATGGTTGCCTTTGGAGAATTTGGCATGGATCAACGCCCTGGACGCCAGTCGTTCATAGGGCGCACAACGGGCAGCTTTCAAATCAGAAATCGAAGCGCCTTGTCCAGATCGAAATCCGGCGGCGAGTTGCCACACGAAATCCACAAAGCACCAGATGATTGGACCGATCTCTGGAATTCTGCGGCAGTGGGGCCGACCGGGACACGGCAAATTGCCGTCACAACGTCTTGACATCATAGCGTCAGAGTGGGATAATTCAAGTCATGAGCGAAGCCACCAAAAGAAGCACGGTCTACTTCGATCCGGACATCCATCGTGCCCTCAGGATGAAGGCCGCTGAGACCGATCGGTCCATCTCAGATCTCGTCAACGATGCCGTGAAAACTGCCCTCAGTGAGGATGCCGAGGATCTGGCTGCCTTCGAGAAGCGAGCGGAGGAGTCAAATCTGTCTTTTGAGGAGGTCGTCAAATCCCTGAAGCGCAGTGGCAAGATATAGCATCCAGATCAAGCCGTCGGCGGTTCGCGAACTCGAGGCGATGCCACAGAAGAAAGTCCGCCAGAGGATCGTGCAGCGAATCCGATCCTTGCAAGATGATCCGCGGCCGCCCGGCTGCGAGAAGTTGACGGGCCAGGAACGGTACCGGGTCAGACAGGGCCAGTATCGAATCGTCTACTCGGTCGCAGACAACTTCCTCCTTGTCTACGTCGTGAAGATCGGCCACCGATCCAGCGTCTACCGGTAACTGACTGGGAAGCGCTCGTCGGCGACAAGACGCTGGCAGAGCCCAGTCGCCACCAAACGGCAACTGCCGCGCAGCCCAACGGGCCACGCGGCTGCACATGATTGCTGCACGATCAGCGGCGCGGTTGCTACCTCACTGAGGCCTTGATGTCACCCCACGCAGTGGATTCCACGCCAGCCGCTGTGGGCTTGGCTGCCGGTCCACTCGGCGCATCTATGATCGCATTCGCATAGGTGACCAGCGAATTTGCTTCCTCTGTGGATAGCACTCCCTCCTCCGTCAGGGACTCAACATGGTTCACATAGGCACGAACCATGTTGCTGGCAGTTCTATCGCTACCTTGTTCGAGGTGCTTGGCGATGTTGCCGAGCTTCTTCAGTAGCGCATTTTCCTGTCCCTTGGTGAGTGTACTGGCATCCCTCAGGGACCCGATCTCTTCCGTTAGGTAGCTCAAGATCTGCTCACGCGTCTCGGGCGGAGCGAAGCGTTGCAGCTCATAGCCTGTGAAGTCGATACTGTCACCTGTCTTGTCGAGCGTGACATAGACATTTGCGCTCATTTCTCCATCCCCGACATCGAAGCTCTCGTAGTTCCACTCTGCGCCTTCGACACCCTCAAGATGGAGCCAGACAGTATTCCCCGTCTTCTCGATGACAAATGTCCCGCTTAAGGCAGATATCGGGTAGCTCAGTCCATCAGAGTACTCCGGGTGTAGCTGAGTGAAGACCCGCCATGGGTGATACGTGATGAATGTCCCGCGGCCGTTTCCGAAGACACTGAGAGAAAAGAACGCAATATTGGCGTTCACCCACGTCAGACTCCGTGTGCTTGCCAAAGGTGGTGGGCCCCAATATAGTCTGTGGCGATGAGACCTCTCCTCCAGCATCGACCGACCACGCCACTGGCTTGGGCCTGCTTTGCCCTGATCTCCGTGGTCGTCGTGACAATGCTTGCCCTGCCTCTGCTGCACGATGTGCACCACGAGCAAGGCGCCATGGAGACGGACTGTCCCGCCCACATCCTGCAGACGGGGCTCTCCCTCGTCCTGCTCGCGCTCTGCCTCCTGCTCGTGCTCCTCTCGGACACGTGGCAGGCCTGGCTTCCAGCGCCCCCGCCAGCTGCCCTGCCCGACCCGCGCGGGTCATCGCGGCAGCCGCGCGCCCCGCCGCTCTTCGCATAACTCTCTCAGTTCTTCTGTGACAGTCCGCCGCGCCTGAACCGCGCCGTCTGAGGCCCCACGCCCTCAGCCGCCGTCCGTGCGCGTCCAGCTGTCTCCATCCCACCTGTAGACCTGCTTCGGAGCCCGGCGCACAGCGCCCGGCCACCAGGTCCTGCAACTATGGAGAGATTGCGATGAACCGTTTCACCTGCACCATGCTGTGCCTGTCCGCCGCCTTCCTGCTGTCTGCCTGCGGCGACGACGACAACCCCGTCGACGGTGACCACGACGAGCACGCCGAGGCCTTCGGCGTCGTTGTCCTCGACTCGGGCGCCGAGATCGCTCGAGACAAAGCCGGTACGGTCACAGGCGAGATCGAGGTTGGCGTTGGACGTGAGACAGCGCTGCTGTCAGTCCGCTTCCTGGCGGAGGACGGCGACCTCTTCACGCCCGACGACGACGACGAGACCCTTGGATGGGAGATCGCCGACACGTCCATTGCCGACGTCGAGCACCACGAAGAAGACGGCGCCTGGCGCTTCCATGTTGCCGGCCATGTGGCTGGCGTGACGACGATCCGCATCCAGATCAACCATGGCGACCATGCCGACTTCGTCTCGCGTCCGATCGAGATCCACGTGACCGGGGACGGCCCCGGCTCCGAACACGACCACGAAGAGGAGTAGCATCATCCTCTCCCTGTCGTGGAGACTGGCGTGGCTGGCGGCGATCCTGCCC
>JAQCJA010000642.1 GCA_027593305.1 bacterium | reverse complement strand
CCCACCCAGCGTGGTATCAGCACACCGCAACGGATTTGAAGTCCGCGAGGGCCACCAGAGCCCCATCCATTCCCATTCCGTGTTACGTAACTGTCGGCCAGGCGCCGCGCAGGCACCCATGGTGACGGATCAGGTCATTGATGGACTCATATCTGGCACGCAGTCCTGATCTCGGCGCTGGGGTAGCGGGGCTTCATGGAGAAGTTCTCTACGTGTCTTCAGTGTGATCCGTTTCGATCTGACGCGCCATGAGTTCAGCCTCTCGCAGTAGTTCAGGTTCCAGCTTGGGAAGGCGGTCAATGAAGTCCATACTGCCGTGCCACACCGTTAGCACGTAGCCGCAATCACCGATTACATCACCTACGATTACATGTTCCCGGGCGCGGTAGAAGCGCAGACGCCCTGCATAGTCGTGGCGTCCTTTGAAGAGCGCCAGATCTTCTGCGAGGCGGCGGAGGGCATCATTCAGGTCGACGAGATATTCGTCAGCCACATGACGCCCCCAATGCTCGGACGAGTAGCGATCGATCGCGTCGATGTCGGCCAGGGCTCTGTTGGTGAGAAACACTCCCTTCATGAACCGCCGCGTCCAGCTCGATATGTTTCGAGCATGGCGCGAAGGTCGCCCGTGTATTCGTGCGTGCGACCATCCCGTATGTCGGCATACCCATCGAGTACGGCTTGGCGCATTGCAGCAGCGTCCTGGCGCTCCTTTTTCTCGCGAATCATGTCACGAACAAGCTCACTCGGCGTCGAGAACAGGGTCCCGTCTCCAGAGTTTTCATCGAGAAACGCTCGCAACTCGTCGGTGAGAGAAAGATTGATGGATCTGGCCATAGCATCTCCTTATAGTTGTTCCAATCATGACATCTGTGGCGAATATTGTCAATTATTGTCACGCGCCCTCAAGTAACCACCTGGAACAGAACCAGAAATGAGCGGTTCGAACGCGCCCGCACCAAATGCTTTCTTCATCGAAGTCTCCGGCTCCGGCCTCCCCGAATGTGAGTGACACGAGCCGGGGCTTCTGCAGCATGAGGCAGCCGCAGCCGTCCGGCAGCTGCCGATCAGATCGAACAACACACTGGGCGCTGAAGCTGCCTTCGAGCACGACCCAGGGGAGGAATTGCTTCCCGTCACGTTGCGTTTTTCGTCAATGATCCGGCGTTTCGGGTTGGACACCATTCTGAACCCGCCGAACAGGAGAATATTGCATCATGGATCTCAATCTGACTGGTCACAGCGACTGATCACCGGAGCCTCGAAGGGCATCGGTTTCGCGTCGGCGTGGAGCCTTGCGCGAAGGCGTCAACGTGCATCTGGCCTCTCTCGCCAAGGCCGCTCTCGAACAAGCCAAAGCCGAACTGACCGGGCGGTTCAATGTCTCGGTGGAGATCCATCCGGTTGACCTTTCCGATGGCGATGCCGCTCGGGACCTGATGAAGACCTGCAGGGACGTCGATATTCTCGTCAACAACGCAGGCGAGATTCCTGGTGGTGACATCCAGGCCATTGGCGAAGCGCGCTGGCGCGAGGCATGGGATCTGAAGGTATTCGGTTACATCAACACCTGTCGTGCGGCGCTGGAGAACATGAGGGCTCGTGGCAAGGGCGTGATCGTCAACATCATCGGTGCCGCCGGTGAACGTCCGTCGTTCGGCTACATTGCCGGTTCCGGCGGTAACGCCGCCATCATGGCCATGACCCGGGCCATGGGCGCTGCCAGCAGCGCGGACGGTATCCGGGTGGTCGGTATCAATCCCGGAATGATCGAGACCGATCGCCTTGTGACCCTGGCACGGACCACGGCCGAGAAACAGTTCGGCGATGCCGTCGCTGTGGAGTCGTGGCTGCAGAAACGCCAGGCACGCCGTTGGATGATGGCGCTGCCGGCGTAGATCGCAGGATTTCGCCGACATGCTTGGCTGGGAAGAGCTCGTTGTCGCTGTTGCGGCGCGCTACAGCAGCTTCTGGCTCTGGGGGAACGGCAGCGCCCGTGGCGATCCCATGATTGTTCTGGGCCTCGACGCCGACATGTTGCATGGCTACTTCGACCACGTGGTGGTGCAGCAACCGATCACAGGGCGATCACGGCAATACGGCGCGTAACACCCGGAGAAAATTGCCGCCAAGAATCGCCGCCGCATCGGCCTCGCTGAAGCCGTCATCCAGCAGTGCATCCGTCAGGGCCGGCATGGTGGCCGTGTTGAAGTGTGTGCCGATGCCGACGGCGTTGATGCCCATAACATCGACCGCATAGCGCACATAACGGAGCGTTGTTGCCACTTCCGTCGGCTGCAGGGATTCGTAGGCGGCACTTGCCGCGGGTCGGCTGATGGGGGGCATGATGCCGAGCACACCCCCTTTCTCTGCCAGGGCGCGCATGACTTCGTCAGGGGTGGCGCGGGGATCATCGGCCAGGGCCCGAGGAACAGAGTGGGTGTCGACCACGGGTGAGGCAGAGATCTCGATCGCATCAAGGGCGCAGGGATCGTTGCTGTGGGCCAGATCGATGAGGATGCCGAGGCGGTTCATCTCTGCGATCATGCGTACGCCGAGCTGCGTGAGGCGACCGCCCGACCGCGTTTCGTTCGACGGGTCCCAGCCCAGTTCGCGGGTGGCCTGACCCAGGGTGATCATGCGCAGACCCATGCGCGCAAACTGCCGCAACACACCCGGGCTGTCGCCGAACCAGTCGCTGCGATTGGCGGCGAGCAGGACGGCCAGGCGCGGGTCCCTGCCGATGCGATCCAGATCTTCTGCGGCGCGCAGCAGAAACACCTTCTCCGGATTGCCCTCGACCTGCAGCAGAAAAC
>JAQCJA010000641.1 GCA_027593305.1 bacterium | reverse complement strand
AAATACCGTGACCGGGTGCCGGAGAATCTGGTGATGAACCTGCCGGCGGGATTCTCCGTCAAGGTCTTTGCCGCCGGCCTGCGAGGGCCGCGGCTGATGGCGATGAGCCCGCAGGGCGTGCTGCACGTGTGTAACATGGGCGCGCGCCAGATTGTGGCACTGCCCGATCGCAACCACGATGGCATCGCCGATGAGCACATCGTGGTGCTCGATGGACTGGCCGAAGCCCACAGCCTGGCCTTCTACAAGGGCGACCTGTATGTAGCCGAAGAATATCAGGTGATTCGCGCCATCGACGCGGATGGTGACGGGATCTACGAGGATCGCGAGGTCTTCATCGGTGACATCCCCTTTGAGGGTTTTCACGACACACGCACGCTCGTCTTCGACGGGAAGAACGACAAGGCCTACCTGACGGTGGGCTCGCCCTGCGACCTGTGCCGCATGGATGAGGGTCACCAGTTCGACGGCAACAGCACCGAGGTCAAGGTCCCCTACCACCCGGCTCGCGGCACGGTGCTGCAGTTCAACGCCGACGGCAACGGCCGCCGCATCTTTGCCACGGGTGTGCGCAACGTCATCGGCCTGGATTTTCACCCGGTGACCAACGAGTTATGGGGCACCAACAACGGCCATGACTGGGAAGGAACCGCCATACCGCCGGAGTGGATCGACGTGTTGCGGGATGGAGATTTTCTGGGCTACCCCCTGGTGCACAGTCACCACGTGTGGAACAACTTTGCCCTGTCGACGTACCACCTCGTGCTGCCGATCACGGCGGTGGACACCCTGCGGGCGCAGACGCAGAAGAAACCGGCCGCCCTCGTGCCCGCCCACTGGGCGCCCATGGGCATCCACTTCTATACGGGTGACCAGTTCCCGCCGCGCTACAAGAACGCCGCCTTCGTCGCCTTCCGCGCCGGCAAGGCCAAGCTGTCCTCGCACTCCGGATACAAGGTGCAGGCCCTGTTCAGTGATCCGGATGGCTCGAATGCGGTGATGGCGGACTTTCTCACCGGATTTCAGACGGGCACAACACAGGAGGCCGTATGGGGCTTCCCCGTGGGGCTGATGACGGACGCGGAGGGCAGTCTGTACGTAAGCAGTGACAACCGCACACCCTTGATCCTGAAGATCTCGCACTCGCTGCTCGGTGGCCACTGGACACCCGACCTGCCCGAGTCCGTGATCCTCTCGGGCGCCATCAACGTGCGGGCTACCGTCAACATCGAGCGCCTTGCCGAAGATGGTTCACCGCCCCGTGTCGTGGCCGATCTCAGCGCTCTGGGCGGCGCCAGCGCCGTGCCCCTGACGCCATCCGGTACCAACACCTATCTGCTGGACGTGCAACTGACGGCCGAGGCCGTCGGCGCCCACGAAGTCGTGGTGCGCATCGAACAGGTCGTTGGGGACCGCACCGAGTTTCTGCAGTTCATCCAGTCCATCGACGTTGTACCGCCCGTCTGGCGCAATGACCTGCCCGGGGCCCTTGTCCAGGGCTCCAAGGCGGTGATCCACGGCCGGGTCGTCGTCGAACCGTTCAACACCGATGCCGGTGCACCCCGCGTCACGGCAGATCTGCGCGCCATTGGCGGCCGGGAGCGAGTGCCCCTCACCGCGACGGGTGACAATGTCTATCTGTTGGATGCGCAGGTGGATGTGACCGGCGCCGTGGGCCCGCAGGAAATCCTGGTGCGCCTGGAACAGGAAGTAGGGGGCGTGCTCAGATCCTTCGATTTCCGCCATATCATCATCATTGCCCCACCAGATCTCTCCGTCCTCGATGACGTGCTGGCCCGGGGCTGGGACTTTACCGGAACCGACGGCGCCAACGTTCTCGGGCCCATGTCAGGCGGCCCCGTCTTTAATGGGCGCGTCGCCCACGCCGTGCAGGCAGCGCCGCCAAGCCTGTTCGGCAACTGGAATGTCGACCTGCAGCCGACGACCCCCGTCGGGCGCGAAGGCTTCGTTGGTGTGCGTTTCGCCTTCCATCCGGGTGACGTCAACGTGCCGCGGATTCCGGTGCTCCTGCTCGCCATCGATGAGATCACTCTCGACCTGGTGCGCGACCCACAGCCGGGCCTGGCCATCGATCTGAACCGCCGCGAGTGGCAGGTACTGGAGATCCCCTTCACGGCCTTCGACCAGATCAACTTCTACGGTGAGGGCCTGCGGGATCAGGTTGATTTTGTCGATCGGATTCGGCTGACAGGCAACCTCAAGGGGACCTTCTACCTCGATGACGTCCGTGTCGTCACCAGCATTCCTGCGGCGCCACCAACACCAACGGTTGTATCCGAGCGCCAGGACGACACACACCCGGTGCAGTTCTCCCTGTCACAGAACTACCCCAACCCCTTCAACAGCAACACGGTGATCCGTTTTGGCCTGTCCGATCCGGCTGATGTCGATCTGCGGGTCTACAACACCGCAGGCCAGACGGTCGCCACACTGGTCGCCGGGCCGCGGCCGAGTGGCAGCCACACCGTGGTCTGGGACGGCCGTGCTGACTATGGCGAAGAACTGGGCAGCGGCGTCTACTTCATGCGGCTGTCAGCGGAGACCTGGTTGGGAACGCAGTTGGAAACGCGGAAGCTGCTGCTGCTCCGCTAATCCTGCCAAGCTATCCTGCCAAGCTATCCTGCCAAGCTATCCTGCCAAGCTATCCTGGGAGGCCCATCATCGGTGGGCCTCCCAGGCCGCAACCGCGGCCTGTACGGTCAGCATGCCCTGGGCCACCCGATTGTCGAAGGTGCCGAACATGCCCATTTCGGTGCCAAAGGCGATACCGTACTCGCGGGCGGCGTAATCCATCA
>JAQCJA010000640.1 GCA_027593305.1 bacterium | reverse complement strand
CGACGGCGAACAGGGCTGGGATCACTTCCGTCAGGCCGTACGGGCGGCGCGGGACTCGGGCACGTGGCTGATGATCCACATCGGCGAATGTCCCATGTCGATCCCCGAGATGCTGGACCACCTGCAGCCGGGGGACTGCATCACACACTGCTTCAAGAGTGGCAGCACACGGATCCTCGACGAGAACAACCGCGTCTTTGCTGCGGTGCGCGCTGCTGCCGAGCGCGGCGTGATCTTCGACGTGGGCCACGGCTCGGGTTCGTGCAAGTGGGAAGTGGCCGAAGCCTGTATCGAGCAGGGCCTGCCGCCGACAACGATCAGCACCGATCTGCATACGGCCAATCTGCACGGGCCGGTCTATGACATGCCAACAACGATGAGCAAGTTTCTCCTGCTGGGCCTGTCGCTGATGGATGTGGTGAACATGTCGACGACACGACCGGCGCAGGTCCTGGGTCTCGAGGACGAGTTGGGTACACTGCGCGTCGGTACGGTCGCAGACATCGCAGTACTGGAACGGCGCGAGGGTGAGTTCCTCTTTGAGGACAGCTACGACGGGCTGCGCACCGGCAACGAACTGCTGGTGGCGGCGGCGACGCTACGGCGCGGCGAGATCGTGCCTGGTGGTGGTGGCCTGCGCATGCGCCGGTTGCCGGGTGCATGAAGATCTTCAGCTTCACCGGGGACGATTCGTCGCCGCTGCCGGCCAACGTCCGTATCAGCGCCGCCGGTTTCGGTGATGGTCAGCCCGCAGGGGAACTCACGGGGTTGCTGCAACTGCGCGACATCGAGCCGTCCTGGGCGGGCGGCTCCATTCAGCTCACCCTGTTTCGCCCGAGCGGCGCCGTCACCGGTGGTGTGATCGCCGAAGACGCGGTGTCGCTGCTCTCGCCGGAACGGGAGTATGGCGACAGGATCTCGATGGTGGGCCGCATCATGCTGCCTCAGGGGATTACCCATCTGATCCTCCACATCGACCCCATGTTGACCACGCAGGGGAATCGCGCCTTCGACTTCTCCCGGATCCGCGAGTTCACCCTCAATCTGGGGGCCAGCGTCGACGCACCGGTCTATGTACGCCACCTGCGCATCTGCGCGGAACATGATGCCGTGGGCGCGCCCGTGATTCCTGCACCCGGTGACAGCATCAGCTGTCTGCAGAATCAGAATCAGTCCTGCTACACCTACCTGTTGGAAGAAGTGAAACCGACGGCCGAGATCCACGGGCTGCAGCAGCAGTTGCAGAGGAATATGGCCCGGCTGCGCCAGGCCATTCGTGTTTCCCAGATGGGGGGCCGGCAGACCCTGTATGCCGAGGCGGTGGAACTGGTCGCCGACATCGCCCTCACGGCGCGGCGCCTCTACCCATGGACCAACGATGACGACTGGCGCCGGCAGGACCTGACCGATGGACTGCGGCTGGTGGGTGACCACATCACCGAACTGGATGCCTTTGCCCGCGGCATGGTCCACGCCGACGATGAAGACGACTCCAACATACCGGTACCGGCGGTGCCGGATCTGCCCGTACTGTCGTCGCTCAGAATCGATGGCAACACTTTCGTTGATGGCAATGGCAGACCGACCGTGCTCTACGCGATGAACTACCACCATCATGGGCCCCTGCTGAAGTTCTTCGCGCCGGATGATCACCGCGTCGAGTCCTATGCCGCAGGCGGTGGGTCCCGCTACGATATCGAATGGTCCCCGGTATACCGAACCCATCAACAGAATGAATCGGCGCGGCGTGTGGGTTGGCGGGGATGGTGCGGCCACCTGATCAAGGATCAATGGGCGATGGGAGGGCGCAAGGAGAACGTCGTCATCTGTATGGAGAGCGACGCGGTCCGGGCGGCAGTGCGCCAGTACAACAACGAACACGTCCACGAATGGCGACACGCACCGAACCTGCTCTACAACATCGTCCAGTATGAGCTGATGTACATGTGTTACTGCGCCGAATCCATCGCCATGTATCACGCCTGGCTGGCGCAGAAGTATGGCGGCATCGAAGTCCTGAACGCCGCCTGGGGAGAGCAGTTTGTCACTATGGCGCAGATCGTGCCACCGGCGGCGCCGGATGGGGTGCCGGATGCCGCAACGAACCGCGCCGCCTGGTTCGACTGGACCTGTTGGAACACGCGCAGGTTCACCGACATCCTCCTGTGGGCGCGCAACAACATCCGTGAACTGGATGGAGATGTGGCCATCTGTGCGGGGGGCACGTCGTCCATGACGTCGGCGGCGAACGGCACCAGCGGCATCGACGAGGAACTGATCATCAATGAGCTCGACGACGTCATCCTCCACGAAGGCTCAAACCTGCTCAGCCTGGATCTGCTGCGGGCCCTGGCCGATACACCCAAACCCGTGGTTGATCCCGAATTCGGCGGCAGCGCCTACGATGTTTTCAAAGGGTTTCTCCACGGGAAGTCCACCATCGCCAAGTTCTGGTGGCCCAAACAACCCTCCCGTTGTTATCCACAGATGACGCTGAGAGCCCCCATGCAGGGCCGCATCGATCTCGACGAGGTCTACGAGCACCTGCGTGTGGCGCTCGACGTCAGGCGGCTGGGCGTGGAGATCGCCTCGTTCTGGAACCTGCCTGCGTCGGTAGCGATCCACTACTCCAAGAGCTCCATTCTGCAAGTTCCCTACGCTCTGCTCAAGGCGAAAACCACACCCTATCTCAGCGCTCTGACATTGACGTACAACGCAGCCTCGCGGCTCGATACACCCGTCACTTTCATCTCCGAGCGGCAACTGCTCCATGGCAAGGCAGGGACCTTCCGGATCGTCATCCTGCCGGCGGTGCAA
>JAQCJA010000639.1 GCA_027593305.1 bacterium | reverse complement strand
GAAACGGACACGCTCGACGATTGAGGCGCGGTCCCGCATACTGTAAAGAAGCGCCCGA
The DNA here is from genome assembly GCA_027593305.1 of bacterium. Classification (GTDB taxonomy): domain Bacteria; phylum Latescibacterota; class UBA2968; order UBA8231; family UBA8231; genus UBA8231. The sequence continues at coordinate 2,772 of JAQCJA010000639.1, read as the reverse complement.
TCGCGGTCCGCGGCCGGGCGCTTTTTCGTGCATCTTGATGCAGCGAGCCGCTGCTAGAAGTTGATCCCCAGGCCGGCAATGGCGCGCAGATTGCTGACATCGATCATGTCGTTCCAGTCCATCACGCGCTGGGATCCCCCCTCCAGCAGGAGACTGCAGGCCCCTCCGGCGATGGGGATTTCGATTCCCCCGAGAAGATTCAGGCCCATTTTGTAGGCCGTGTCATCCAGGTTTCCCGTGGAATCCCAGGCCAACTGATGCATCCCGCCTCCCAGACCGACGTAGGGACCGGCTTTGCCCATGCCCCGGAACAGGAAGTGAACATCCGCCTCGATGGACAGTTGCGTGACATCAGCATCGCCGCCAAAGGGCTTACCCGAGATGCGATAGGTCAATGCCAGCCGCCAATGTCGGGCCACCGACTTTGTCAGGCGCAGGGCAACAGCGCCGCCCGTGACCTCGTCGGCGCTGCTGAGCCGATCGTTGACGTAGAGCAGATCCGCGTCCTTGCCGATATCAACCCCGCCGAGGAACATGATCGAGCGACTGCCGGTGCGGGACGGCCGCTTGGCCTCGGCCTTCCTTGTCATCAGCCGTGCATCGAGCTCGGGTGCCGCCGCGTCCCACAGATCCGCTTCCACGACTCGCTGCAGCATATCGACCGTCTCGCCCTGTTCGACAAGATAGGTTTCCGCAATCGAGAAGCTGTCGAACACCCGCAGAATCCGCACCTTGGCGACGGGCACATAGAACCCCGTCTCTTCGCGCAGCAGGACGTACGTCTGCCCCGTCATGGATCCTGCCGACGAACCGATGTCGACGTAGGCCAGGGTGGGCGTCACTTTGATGACATAGTGTGCCGCTCCGAGAGCGTCGACTGCGCCATCCATCATCGGCTCCTGCGCCTGGGCCGCCACGGGCATCACCAGCGACAGAGCTACCAGGGCGACGACGGGCCAGAGGCCGGTTGTGAGTCGCTCATTTACCGTCATCGTCGTCGTCCTCATCTTCGAGTTCGTCTTCGTCTTCCAGATACTTGTCATACTCGTCATCGAATTCTTCGAGACCGTCCATGACATCGGAGTAACGTTTCTTGATGACGAGGACCACCATGATCAGCATTGCCATCGTCAGCCCGATGCCCGCCGCCAGATGGTAGATGCTGGAATACCAGGGAGCCTCGTCCGTCATTGTCAGATCTGTGACCTCGACCTCGTACGGCTTATCATCATCCGCCGCGCTGTCCCCGGTGTCGACGTCAGCTTTCTTGCCGAAGCCGAGCATTGCCAGCAGTCCGGGAGACTCGCTCTGCTGCCGCGGCGGCGCCATCGACACGGGCGCCGCCATCTCTTGCATGTGCAGCGAATCACCGACGACCTCGATCAACAGGGTCTTGCCGGCTGCGCGCAACCGCACCTCAGTGTCCGGGGCGTAGCGGACGGTGAATTCCTTGTAGTCCTGCTGGTGATGCTCGCCGCTGAGAACGGAGGAGAGGCGGAAATGGTCCTCGCTCTGCTGCTCCTCGATCTCCACGAGACGTTGATCGATAGAGGTGAGATAGGAGCACATGGCGGCGACCTCGTCCCACACCTTGCGGGCGAAGGCCGGGTAGCTGCGCATGTCATCGTCGTGTTCGCGCACCATCTCCAGGGTTGCCTTCAGGGCCTCCATCTCCTGCATGACGGACGACACTTCGCGCGCCATCGTCGCCGCAGCCCTGACGGGCTGAAACTCAGCCATATCACCTGGTCTGGGTGTGGAGTATGTCTTTACCAGACCACCACGAGAGCGATGGTCGCTAACCTCGAAGATATGCACGGTCCCCACTGGCTCCTGGGGGACACCCAGGACCTCTCCCGTCAGGGGATGGATGATGGGTTCGCTCTCGCGCAGGAGGGTGACCTGCGAAGCCACGGCAAGTCCCGAGAGGCGCCCGGCGCCCAGTACGACCTCGGTGCCCTCAACCGCAATGACCTCGGTCGATGCCATCGGCTCGAGAGCACCTGCGCTGGTAGCAGAGTTGGCCCACAAGATGGTGACGAGGGCCAGCCGAACCGGCCAGCTGCTGTCCCATCGGGGGCGGGGGGAGGGAAGTGTTGCCTTCATGAAAGCTCTCTTGGGGAGTGAGACGCTGTACAGTTCTTGCCGGGTCACAGTTGTCTGGTGCCGTGATCAGCAAGGGTGACGGCGAGACTGCCTCGTTCGTCCCGGGGCCAGTTCTGGCGCCCCACCATGCCGATACCGGGTGCATAAAACGATGAATACGAAACGAAGCCGGAAGGCACCGCGCTTCGGCCATCCGCGTCGATGGCACGAAACCGGGTGACCACCTCGAGGCAGTCGTCAAAGCGCCGCCCACCGACGACGAGTGAGGTGTCGAGAGCGCCTACGGATTTCTCGATCTGCATTCCCTGACTGCGATACATGACGGGCTGGGAAGCGCCTGTCGGATCCACGGGAATGATGTTGACGCCACCACTGGAACTCATCTCGAACGCCTTTCCCTCTTCCACATAGACGACGCCGCCGTCGTTGAAAATGAACAGTTCCTTGCCATCTTCCCGCACCTCGCGGCGCACGATGGCGCGCTCTACCACAGTGACAACGTCGCTGCCGGGTTCCTGGTACTGATAGACCCAGTAGCGCCCGACCTGCAGCGGGTAGTGATCCAGGGACGCCACTGGCTGCGTGACGGGCTCTGCCTGGGTGACGGGCTCTGCCTGGGTGACGGGCTCTGCCTGGGTGACGGGCTCTGCCTGGGTGACGGGCTCT
>JAQCJA010000638.1 GCA_027593305.1 bacterium | reverse complement strand
CGGCGGGGGGCGCCATCAGCAAGCAGTTCGTGCCCAGCGCCATCGATGCCGGCGCGGTCGTCGTCGACAACACGTCAGCCTTCCGCATGGATGCCGGCGTGCCACTGGTGGTGCCCGAGGTCAACCCGCAGGACCTGGACGGCCATCGTGGCATCATCGCCAATCCCAACTGTTCCACCATCATCATGGTAGTGCCCCTGTGGCCTCTGCACGTGCGGCATCGCGTGCGCAGAGTCGTCGTGTCGACCTATCAGGCGATCAGCGGCGCTGGCGCCAAGGCGATGGAGGAACTGGAAACGCAGACACGCGATGTGCTCAGCGGCAAGGCTGCCACCCCCCGCGAGTTGCCGTACCAGATCGCCTTCAATTTGTTCTCGCACAATACCAGGATCGGCCCGGACGGCTACTGCGAAGAAGAAGCGAAGATGATCCGGGAGACACGCAAGATGTTCCACGACGATGGCATTCTCGTGACGCCAACGTGTATACGGGTGCCCATCCTGCGGGCCCATTCCGAAGCGGTGAACATCGAGTTTCATGAGCCTGTCACGGCCGACGAAGTCCGCAGCATCCTGGCCGAGGCACCAGGGATCACCATCGTCGACGATCGCGAGGGCAATCATTTTCCCATGCCGCTGGAAGCCAGTGGCGTCGACAACGTGCTCGTCGGGCGCATTCGCCAGGACCTGTCACGGCCGGATGGCACGGGCGTCGACATGTTTCTCAGCGGCGATCAATTGCGCAAGGGGGCGGCGCTGAATGCGATACAGATCGCCGAGGCGCTGATCGAACGTGGACAACTCAGGACGGAGAAGTAGTACTGCCTGTCACTGCTGCTCGAGGTCCGGATGCCGCCTCTCCTGTTATTTCTGCCGCCGCGGCGTCATTCAGGCGTTGCCCTGAACACAGACGTGGTCGATGAAGCGCTCGTAGAGGGCGACGCCCTTCTTCAATTGGTCCACTTCCACCCATTCGTCGACGGTGTGCGCCTGGGCGATGTCGCCGGGGCCGAGCACGACGAGCCTGGGCATCTTCACGCGGTAGGCGAGGCCGTCGGTGCCGTAGGGCACGGTGCGTGCCTTGCGCGTGCCACTCAGCTTCAGCGCTGTCGCCACCAGAGGTGACCCCGGGTCGGTGTAGACGCCATCTCCCGGGCGGGTGATCTCGATCTTGATGCCGGCCTTCTTCGCCGCTGCCCTGGTCCGTTCGATCAGGGCGTCGATGTTGGTGCCGGGCATGGGGCGATAATTCACCGTGCAGGTGCTGGTAACCGGGTAGATGTTGGTCGCCACGTTGTGGTCGTTGATGCCGATGCTCCACTCTGAATTGGGCGGCGAAAACTCGTCGTTCCGGTACCGTTTCGACGACAACACGAGATCGTTGATCTTTTTCATTTCTACCAGAAAGGGGATCATCGCAAGGTTCGCGTTGATGCCCTTCAACGTGCTTGTGTGCGCCGCCTTGCCTTTGGCCGTTGCCCGGATCGACAGCGAGCCCTTGTGTGCGTAGACGACGCCGAGGCGCGTGGGTTCACAGATCAGCCCATATCCTGAACTGGCATCCTGAAAAAGCTTCGAGCGGTGGACGATCTCCCAGGCACCCCTTGCATGGATCTCTTCGTCGGCGGTGACAACGATGAACACGGGCTGCCGCAGGTCACTGGCCTTGAACTGCGCCGCGGCGCACAGTGTCGCTGCCAGGGGGCCCTTCATGTCACAGACGCCGCGCCCGTAGAGCTTGCCTGCGGACTGGCGCACAGCATACGGGTTCTGCTTCCAGCCTTCTTCCTGCTTGGCAGGAACCACGTCATTGTGACTCATCAGGGTCAGACCACCGCTACCCTTGCCGAGGCGGGCGACAATGCAAAGCTTGTCGATGCCGTTCTTGTCGGGATACGGGAGCTGTTCCACCTGAAAGCCGCTGTCCTTCAGGACACCGATGACGTGCCGCGTGACCGGTACGTTGGTGAGGGTACTTTCAGATTTGTAGCTTACGAGTTCCTTCGTCAGTTTGACGACATCGAGTTTCATCAGGGCCATCTTGGGGTTGTGTGGCAAGGGTCTGTGAACGGGCCTTGGCAAATTAACCCCGACCTGACAGGTCGGGCAAGGGATGGGATACCGGCATGAATCAACCACCGCAGGAGTTCGTCACGGTCTCCGAGGACCGCCTGCTGTCCTGCGCGACCCGCTGTTTCGAGAAGTCCGGAATGCCGGCACAGCACGCTGCCATCGTCGCTCGCCTGCTTGTCAATTCGGACCTGCGCGGCGTCCGCAGTCACGGCACTCGTCAGGTCAACGGCTACTGCAGCCAACTGGACAGTGGCGTCCTCAATTCCCATCCACAGATCCGCACCATCCGCCAGACGGCGGCCGTCGTTGCTGTCGACGGGGATGGGGGCCTCGGATACGTGCCGATGGTACAAGCGACAGAGATGGCCATCGCCCGGGCGCAGGATACCGGTCTGGGGTTGGCCACAGTCCGGGGCATCGGCCACTACGGCGCTGCCGGGCACTACTGCCGCATGTGTATGGAGGCGGGTTGCATCGGCTTTTCGGTGCAGGGCTCGGTCGATCACGGCAACGCCACGGGCGCAGAGCCAAAGCCACAACTGGCCTATTTCGGCAATCCACCCATCTGCTTTGCGCTGCCGGGCAGGAACAGCCCCGGTGTGGTCCTGGACGCGGCAACCCGCATTCTTGCCGACTATCAGACCGGCCCCGAATTCGATGCGCTGATTCCCATGATCCCCGCCGCTTTCTTCAAAAGTGTGGGCTATACTGCGGTTGCGGCGTTGATGGGTGGTGGCCTGGCAGGCGTCATGGATCGCTCGCAG
>JAQCJA010000637.1 GCA_027593305.1 bacterium | reverse complement strand
AACAAGCTCGAGCACTTGATCTCGGTATGTCCCTCCTGTCACCAGAAGGAGGAAGCAGAAGTTCGCCGCCACTTGCCGTTGTTTGCGGCGCCTTTGCGCGCCGGCTGAAGGGGTTGACCACACTCGGTGGCCCCTGAAACCGAAAGGGTGATCGAGCCACGTGGATCTGACCGTCATCATACCCGCCTACAACGAGGCCGAAGCCATTGGTCCGGTACTCGAGCGCCTGTGTGAGCGTCTGCAATCGGCCGATGACCTGCGCGGATCCTTTGAGGTCCTCGTCGTCGATGATGGATCCACCGATGGCACGGGCGACATCGCTCGGCGTGCGAACTCTCTGGTGACCCTGCTCAGACACCCTTACAATCTTGGCAATGGCGCTGCCGTGAAGACGGGCATCCGCAATGCTCGAGGGCGGGTCTGCGTGTTCATGGACGCCGATGGACAGCATGATCCTGAGATGATCCTCCATATGTATCGCGGTTGCACCGATCATGACATGGTTGTCGGTGCTCGCGATGGCCAATCCCAGGCAGGCTGGCACCGACGTCTGGCCAATGGGTTGTACAACCAGCTGGCGACCTATGTCACAGGCCGTCGAATTGAGGATCTGACCTCGGGGTTCCGTGCCATCCGGCGTGATGTCGCCCGCCGCTTTGTAGTCCTGTTGCCCAACGGCTTCTCCTATCCAACAACGATCACGCTCTGTGTGATCCGGGCTGGCTTCAGCGTGAGATACGAACCGATTACGACTGCCAGACGCAAGGGCAAGAGCAAGATCCGTCTGTTGGCAGATGGCACGAAGTTTCTCATGGTGATCGCCAAAATCTGCATGTTGTTTGCGCCGATGAAGATCTTCCTGCCCGTCAGCTTCTACCTGTTCCTCATGGGGCTTGGTTACTACGTGTTCACTTTCCTGACGGAGCATCGCTTTACCAACATGTCGATGCTGTTGTTCACGACGTCCGTCATCATCTTCATGATGGGTCTGTTGGCCGAGCAGATCGCGCAGATGCGCTTCGAGCGCACGGAAGACGAGTGAGTGCGATTCTGTTTCTTTGGCACCTACGTGGTGGGCGCCGGCTACCCGGTGAATCGCGTGCTGCATACCGGCTTGCAGCGGGCCGGTCACACGGTGGACGTGTGCCGTACCGAGGCATGGGGTCCCTTCGTGCACCGCGCCCTCGGGACCCGCAACCCACTGCGCCTCCTGGCACTTGCATTCCGCCTGGCGCGAGCGTGGGTGGTTCTCTGGTGGCGCTTTCGCCGACTGGAGACGCCCCCCGATTGGATCATTGTCGGTTACCCCGGCTTCTTCGATGCACATCTGGCACGCTGGCTGTCTCGAGGCACGCCAGTTGCCCTGGTCTCCTTCATTTCTCTGTACGACACCATCGTCGCCGATCGCGAAAAAGTCCGGCCCGACAGCGGCGCCGCCCGACTGTTGCGCCATGTTGATCGAGCTGCCTTTCAAGCGACCGATGTCGTCCTCGTCGACACCGAAATCCAGGGGCGCTACTATGCGGCTCTGTTCGGTCTCGATACGGCTCGCTTTGTCCGCTCCTTCGTGGGTGAGGACGATGTCGAGTTCCCATATCGCCCGCACGCCCCGAGAGGCACCGAGCCGCTGCGCGTGCTGTTCTTCGGCACATATGTGCCACTGCATGGCATCGAGACGATCATTGACGCCGCCCACGAGTTGCGTCTCGAGTCGGACATCGAGCTTTGCCTCATCGGCAATGGGCAGATGTTTGCCGAAATGCGGCAGCGGGCGCAGGTCCTTGAGGTCACTGCCGAATTTATCACCGACTGGGTGGCTCCCGCGGAGTTGCTGGAGCGGATCGAGGCTTCCCACGTCTGTCTGGGCATCTTCGGTACGACGGCAAAGGCGGCCCGAGTGATCCCGTATAAAGTCTTTGATGCAGCCGCAGTAGGGCGAGCCATTGTCACAAGAGATTCCCCGGCGATTCGGGAGATGTTCACCGACGGAGTCTCCGCTCTGCTGTGTCCTGCCGGGGACGGGCCGGCACTGGCGCAAGCTTTGCGTCGGCTCCGCGACAACGAGGATCTCCGCCTGTCTCTGGCGCGGGCCGCACACGAAGCATACCTGCGCCAGGGCTGCCCGGAAGCGATTGGCCGTGGTCTCGCAGATATGTTGCCACGCAGAACCAGGATGGGAACAACCGCATGAGTACGGACACAATACATCCAACGCCGTGGGGGGAGAGCGAGATCCGCGGCCCCGTGCATTTGTTCCGCGAACGGATGTTGTTGCGTCAGTTCCGTGGCCTCATGGGCGACAGTGGCCGTGTTCTCGACGCTGGATGCGGTGGCGGCAGTCTGGCTATGGCCCTGCAGAAAGAGGGGTTCCGCATCGATGCCGTGGAACGTTCGTCCGAGTTTGTTGAAATGGTGCGACACAAGGCGGCACGGTATGGTTCGGAGAGTCGCATCGAGGTCCAGCAGGGCTCTGTGACCCACTTGCCCTTTGAAGCCGACGCCTTCGATGGGGCGGTTTGTGGCGAAGTTCTCGAGCATGTAACGCCTGCGGATGGGGGTGATGGTGCCGCCATTGCGGAATTACATCGGGTGCTTAAACCGGAGGGCGCCCTGGTTATCAGTGTGCCACTGAATCAGAAACTGTGGGACGAATCCGATGTCTGGGCAGGACACGTAAAGCGCTACGACCGCGAGGAACTCGTGGCGCAACTGGAACTGGCAGGCTTCTCCATCCACACAGTGCGAGCCTGGGGTTTTCCCCTCGGTCGGATCTACCATCGGCTACTGTTCGGACCGTGGATCAGACGCACAGCCGCCATGAATGCTGACGAGCGCAA
>JAQCJA010000636.1 GCA_027593305.1 bacterium | reverse complement strand
TCGGCGCGACCCTCCGGATCGATGGTGCCCGCATTGCGGCGGGCTCGATCGGCTTCTTCGGGGCGAATCTCCAGGCCCACGAGGCGATCGGCGGTGTACGTGGCACCCGGTCCGACGGCGGCGCCGGCATTGGAGATGAACGTGTTGCCGCAGAAGACGCCGACGGCAACCATGACGCGCGGTTGCGAAATGGCATTGATCGACCAGATCAATCGCTGCATGCGGTGCGTGATCGCCGTCCAGGGGATCTCGAAGTGTTCGGCCACTGCCGCCCTGTGGGCGAGCAGTCTGTCGCGGTCGTAGTTCGCATGCGTCAGCACGCCGGCCGCCACCAGCAACTGCAGGCCGGCATCGACCACCTCGATCTCCCGGTCCAGGGGCTCGATCCTTTTGTGCGGATCGGAAAACTCCATGGTGAATTGCCGCGCGCCCTCTGCTTCGTAGGTCCTGGCCATTATTTCCCCCCTTACAGGTCGAAGACGCCGTCGTCGCCGGCGGACCAGGTCATGTCCGGATCCATCGGCCACATGGGGCGGCGCAGGTACTTGTAGGGCAGGCTCGCATAGTCGACGGTGCTGACGCCGGGACTGGACAATTCGATCGTGCTGGCCACAACGGGATCGAAGCTGGCGCGATGGGCCTGATTCGACTTCACCACGAGGATCTGCTTCTCCTCGAGAATGATACCGGCACTCTTGAAGAAATCGCGATCCTTGCCCGTACGGTTGCGAGAGAAAATGACGTCGATCTTGTCGCCGTAACGGACGACGACCCGGGGACCGACGTTGGCTTCCCGGAAGGCATCCGGATTCACGTCGCGGCCCCAGCCACCATGGGTTGGACCCAGGATCATGTAGTTGCCATCGTCGATGCTGCGGATCGTGCCCGTCGCCTGCAACGGCTGGTAGAAGCGCCCGTCGATCTTGCCGCCCACCGGCATCGACAGCGTGGCGCCCACGCCGGCCTGTAAACCGGCGTCCACTACCTCCGCATCACGGATCGTCAGGGCGCAATCCTTCGCACCCAGTCGGATCAGAGCTTCCAGCACCGCAGGGCTGTCTGCCGGACAGGCGCTGCCCGGGTCGTCACCCAGATCCACGAGCATAACCGGCTTCTCGTCACGCGCCATCGCCTCCTGCACGCCCTCATCGATGCTGCAGATGGGGCGCACCTTCAGCAAGGTTTCGCGCTGATCCCACAGGGCCTGGCCCAGTTCGGCACACATGCGCGCCGCCAGTTCCTCATCGTCATCGGTGGTGGCGACGATGGACATGCCGGCGTCGGGCGCGTCGGAGTATCCGTAGCCACCGAGGATCGTGATGTTCACCACGCCCGGTGTCTTTTCCAGTGCGGCGCGCCGCTCGTTGAGCTGGAACAGCAGCAGCTGCTGTTCCTGTTCGGGGATCTGTGACCACGTACTCTGGCCGATATTGGGGCCGATGATGGGCACAAACAGCCGACGGGTGACGGGCTTGAGTTTACCGTCGAGCATCTGCAACAGACAGTCGGCTGCTTCCAGGCCCCGCTCGTAGCCATCGATGTGCGGGTTGGTGTTGTTCGGAAAGGGCACGCAGTTCTCGTTCTCCCACTTGCTCATCAGCGAGTGGAAGTCGTAGGTGGCGACCATCGGCAGATCTGCTCCCAGCAGCTCGCGGGTGGCGCGCACGATCTCACCCTCGGCATCACCATAGGGCGTCTCGCCAACCATGGCGCCGTGGAAGGCAAAGAAGACGCCGTCGAGATCACCCATGGCGGCGAAGGCATCGAGGATCTCACGACGGCATTCTTCATAGACCTGCTTGCCGATGATGCCGCCATGCCTGAAGTGAATGTTGACACCGGGGACGAGCTCGATGTCGTCCCATGCAGCACCCTCAAGAAAGCCGCCGATGAAGTTCTTCGGGTGCGCCCCGGTGATCATGTCCTGACCCCGCTGGATGCGGACACAGCCCATCGTGTCGTTGCGTTCCATGGCGAAGGTGTTGGTTTCGTGGACGATCCCTGCAATGCCGATTCTCATGATGACCCTTGTTGTTGTGGGCGTTTCGGAGTCGATTTCAGCCTGGTCAGCTGGCGTTCTGCGCCGTACGGTGGGCCGTTGCCAGACGGATATACTTCTGCGCCCATTGGCAATGGCTGTCATAGGTACTGTCAGGCAGAGTTCTGGCGAGCCTTCCAGGTATGCCAACAATGAGACTGAAGGGTTGGATCTGCTCGCCCTCCCGCACCAGTGCGCCGGCGCCAATGACACTCCCGCGGCCGATGTGAGCGCCGGACAGTACGATGGCACCAATGCCGATCAGACAGGCTTCCTCCACAGTGCAGGCGTGCAGGTTGGCCCCATGACCCACGGTAACGTCTGCACCGACAACACAGGGCTGATCGTTGGTGACGTGCAGGATACAGCCATCCTGGATGTTGCTGCGCGCGCCGATCGAGATTGTGTTGACGTCCCCACGAACCACCGCGTTATACCAGATCGAGCACTGCTCCCCGAGGCGTACGTCACCCATGACCTGCGCCCCGGCGGCGATCCACACAGAGTCGGGGATGATCGGGGGCGCTGTATGGACGAACGTGGGAAGATCTGTCGGTTCCACTCGGATGGCTCTCCGGTCAGCGTGTATCGCCTGTCGGCGGGATTGTCAGGGAGGTTGTCAGGGGGGTTGTCAGGGGGCCGAATCCACTTCGATGGCGCCGTAGCCCACCAGGCCGTTGTCGGCCCGTACGCGGTACACGGTACGACGCTCGATGCCGGCACACCACACCTCGCGGCCACTGTTGCGCGCCGCCAGCTGTGGCTGGATGGGGGTCACGTCGATGGCGATGATTTTCATGG
>JAQCJA010000635.1 GCA_027593305.1 bacterium | reverse complement strand
CCGATGATGGGCTGGGGGGTCGTCGTCGGCTGGCGCGGCGATCGTCCTCTGCTGGTGGCGGTACTGGGTGCGGTGACCCTCAATCTGGTGATGGGCCTGGCCTACCATCGAGATCCGGCAGGTGTGCACGTATTCTTCCTGTTACTGATTGCCGTTGCCTGCATCCTTCTGGGTGTGGGACTCAATGATGTCGAACGCCGTCTGCGGCGCCGATGGCCGCCGTGGGCACCGATGCTGATGCCCCTGGTGTGCGGCGCCTCCGTGGTCGCCAGCAACCTGGCCGATGCGGATCATTCGGCAGTTGTGTTGCCGGATGCCTACGGGCGACGCCTGTTGCAGGAACTGCCCAGGGGGGCCATTCTGCTCACGGACGGTGATGACGCCAGCTACATCGTCGACTACCTCCACCGGGTGGAAGGTGTGCGGCCTGACGTCGAGATCTTCCATCGCATGGGCCGAGGCAGCGACCTGGCGGGAGGGGACCGGGCAACAGAAACGCAGCGGACCCGACGGCGCCGACAGCTTGAGGTATCGTTGCTGAATTCGGGTCGCTCCGTGCATTTCGTTGTGCCGCGCATGATGCCTGCCAACGGCTTCGAGTTTGTTCCGCAAGGCCTATCCTATCGAGCCACCCGCAGCCAGCGCGGCGACAAGGATGGTCGTGTGGAGCCCCCGGTCAGGACCGCGTCGTCGCCGACGCAGCTGTTGGCAGGTATGGAGCTGAGTCGAGACCCCTGGGTGGACAAGCTGGCGGCCAATTGTTGGTATATGGAGGCCGAAGCACTGTTGCTGGCAGGGGATTCGGCAGCGGCGATCGATGCTTACGAGCGAGCCGCCCAGATGGCGCCCGAGTCGCTTTCCATGAACTATAACGTAAGCCTTAAATTGTTGCAGGCGAACGAAATAACGTTAGCAACTCCGTTCATCCTGCGGGCCATCGAGATCGATCCGTTGCGCCAGGGACCGTACAAACTGGCGGCAGAAATCCTCTCCCGGAGCGGACAGACAGAGGTTGCCAGAGAAGTGCACAAACGAGCATTGGAATGGGGGCGGATTCCTTGACTTTCGTACAGGTGCTCTGTAGTTTGCGCCCGCTTTCCGACACCTGCTTCGGCCCTGCTGCAACTCTACCGGCGGCGTTCGGCCGTCGTGGTTCTTCCTCTTTCGACAGGGTTTGTCGCCGCAGACATCATGGATAAGTGGGATCGTATTCTGCGCCCGGACAACATCGTTGTGGGGCTGCGCTCGCAACGAAAATTCGACGCCCTCCGAGAGCTGACGGCGGTCTTTGATGATGACAGCGCCGTCACCGATCCGAAGGCGTTTCTGACGAAACTGATTACGCGCGAGAAGCAGAGCTCCACCGGGATTGGCAAGGGCGTCGCCGTGCCTCACGCCCATGAGGAGTCGATTCGCCGTCAGGTGCTGGCCATCGGCATCTCCCACGAGGGTATCGAGTTCGATTCCGTCGATGGTGAGCCGGTATACGTCGTCGCCGTTCTGGGAACTCCGATGAAACACCAGAAGCAGCATATGGAGCTGCTGGCGGCACTGTCCCGATTGCTGCAGAACGAAGATGTTCGCCAGATGCTGGTTGCTGCCGGCAGCATCGAAGAGGTCCTGTCCATCTTCAAGTCCGCTTCCAGCTAATGCTTGTAAACCTTTCCTAGACAGTAGTTTGTAAGAAATTGAATAGAGCAGATCCTGGAAGCGGCTGGTCGAGGGAGGTGAACACCGTCCTTGGCTCGCCACCGACGGGTTCGTGTTGGATTGATCTGCCTCAGGGCCCCGGTGCCACCGACCTCACCGTGGCTCGCCTGCGCCACCTGCTGGCGGCGGGTGTACGTGGGGACCGCATCCTTGTCCTGCTTCCCCAGCGGGATCGTCGCAGTCTCTATGAGGAGCCCCCTGCTGCATCACCCCGGCCCGGCACTCGTCCCCAGGTACACACCTACTACAGCCTGACAGCCAGAATGGTGCGCCTGTTCTGGCCCCTGGCAGCGGCTGAGGCCGGCTTCGCCAGACCTCGGCAGGTGCCTGTGCAGCTGAGCTACGAGACCGCTCAGTACGTCATGAGCCAGGTCGCCGAACCTCTGCTGCGGGAGGGGTATTTTGCCGGCCTGTCCCTGCGGCCCCAGAGGATCCTGTCGCAGTTGCTCGACAATCTCAACAAGGCGGCTGTGAACGGTTATGACATCGCCGACGTCGCACAGCGGCTGAGCGCGGCCTGGACCGGTGACCGGGATCATCTCGTCTTCTTCGAGCAGGCGCAGAGTTGTGTGGAGCGCTTCCGCAGCCACTGTCTGCAACACAATCTGCTCGACGTCTCGTTGTCTCTTGAGGTCTTCCGCAAGCACCTGTTGCCTCTCGACGTTGTCTCCGGTTATCTCAAGTCGAGCTTCCGGCACATTCTGGTCGAAGGGGTCGAAGAGACAGTGCCCGTCGCCCAGGATTTTATCGGTTGCTGCCTGCAGTCGACGGACTCCGCATTGCTGGTCTACCGTCGCGATGGCGGTTTCCGCGTGTTTCTCGGGGTCGATGCCGATGGTGCCCTGTCTCTGCGCCGGAGCTGTGACAGGGCCATATCTCTGGCGGACAGTCCGGATGGACCGGCGCACGCGCTGGGACAGGCGCTGGCGGCACGTCTCGAGGGTCGGGGTGCCGCGGTGGCTCCCGCCGACGGTGATGGGATGGCCGCAGTGCACCGGTTGACGGCCCGCCACCGTGGCGGCATGGTGGATGCCGTGGTGCGCGAGGTCGTGCGCCTCGTCACCTCAGGTGACGCAGAACCCGGAGACATCGCCATCATCGCGCCCCATGCCGATGGGGTGCTGCGCTTCCTCATC
>JAQCJA010000634.1 GCA_027593305.1 bacterium | reverse complement strand
CGCCTGTGGTTCCTTTCCGAAGATTTCCGCGTCTGTTCTCCATTCCATCTGCTCAATCCGTCCAGTACTGACGAGCGTGGTCGAGAAATTGTCGCGGGGGGCCCCCCATAGTGGACGGGGCTTCCGAATCTCGGTTCACGCTAGTTTTCGTACTGTACCACCCCAGACGCTAGTCAGGCGGCCTTTCGGGCGTCTGTCTGGGTGTAGGTATACGGATAGGATTGTATCTTGCAGACTGAGAGTCCCATCGATTTCGCCAGCCTCAACCTCATTGCACCCATCATGCGTGCCGTGCAGGACGAAGGCTACACCGTTCCCAGCCCCGTGCAGGCGGCTGCCATTCCCATCGTTCTGGATGGCAGTGACCTGATTGCCACCGCCAAGACGGGCACTGGCAAGACGGCGGCCTTCGCCATTCCCATGCTACAACTCCTCGACGAGAGCGGCTCCCCCGGTGACGCATTGCGGGGTCTCATTCTTACCCCGACGCGCGAGCTGGCCCTGCAGATTCATGAAAATCTGCAAGCCTATGGGCGCCATCTGAAACTGACACACGCCGTGGTTGTTGGTGGCGTCTCCGCAGGTCCGCAGATTCAGGCCCTGCGCCGTCGGCCTGATATTCTCGTGGCCACCCCGGGTCGGCTCCTCGACCTGATGGGGCAGGGAAAAGTGCGGCTGCGCGACGTCGAGATCGCCGTGCTGGATGAAGCGGACCGGATGCTGGACATGGGGTTCATTCGTGACGTGCGCCGCATCGTCGACGCGCTGCCGCGGCAGCGGCAAACACTGTTGTTTTCGGCAACGATGTCGAAGGAGATCGAGAAGCTGGCCGGTGAGATGCTGCACAAGCCAGCCCGTGTCGAAGTAACACCGCCAGCGACGGTCGCCGACAACATCACGCAGAAGGTCATGTTCGTCGATCAGGGTGACAAGCGTGACCTGTTGGTGAAGCTGTTGAAAGATGATGACAGCATCGGCTGCGCCCTCGTCTTCACCCGGACCCGACACCGTGCCAATCGTGTCGCCCGCCAGTTGTCACAATCGGGGATCTCCGCCGACGCCATACACTCCGATAAGAGTCAGGGTGCCCGACAGAAGGCTCTCGAGCTTTTCGCCCGTGGCAAGGTCCGGGTACTGGTGGCCACGGATATCGTCGCCCGTGGCATCGACGTGGACGGTATCACGCACGTCATCAACTTTGAGATCCCGAACGAGGCAGAAAGCTACGTCCATCGCATCGGCCGTACAGCGCGGGCCGGCGCCGCCGGCATCGCATTGTCGTTCTGCAACGCCGAGGAGATCGCCTTCCTCGCCGACATCGAGAAACTCACCGGGATTCGTCTGGAGGAAGTCGACGAACATCCCTTCCGGCACCAGGGCATCGCCTCCCGGCGAGACACGGGTGGTTCCGCCCCGCCGAAGAAGAAGGCGCGCGGCGGCAGTGGTGGAGGTGGCAATGGTGGGGGTGGCAACAGCAACGGCAATGGAAGCCGGTCCGGCGGCAATGGGTCTGCACAGCGCGGCCAGCGCTCGCCAGCGGCGGCCGAGGGCACCAGCAGCAACCGCCGGGGCGGGCCGCGACGCCAACCACGGGGGGAGGGCACGCAGAGCCGCCCCACGAGCCAGCGCGAGGGTCGCGGCAGCGAGACGGCTGCTCCGAAGAAGCCTCATTTCGGTCGGCGTCCGCGAACAGCCTGAAGAGGGCGGCAACTGCGGGGCGTGCCCTTTTTTGATCGCCCCTTTGATCGCCCCTTTGATCGCCCGTGTGACACGAGTCTGGCGAGCCGCCGGTGAGCCGTCCTGCCACACGTCGGCGGCGGCGGCCGGATGAGAAACCCCTTGGCCTTGAAGTCGGCGATCTCTTTCGGCGGCGAGTGGCCCCGGCGTCACTCGCTTTCCTCGCCACGCAACTGCAGGATGGCGCTGCGCAGATCGCGCAGGTTCGGATCGATGAAGTGGACGTGGAGGATGCGGGCCGTATCGGTCTGTTCGGTGCTGATGACGCCGGCGCTCGTCTCACCCAGAAGAATCTTGGGATCACCGGACCAGAATCGCACCTGATCCCCGCGCACGATGTCCATATCGACCTCTATGGCGGCACCACCCTCACTGATGTCCAGCAGTCGGCCGGAGACAGAATCGAGGTTGGCAAACATGCCCTCACCCTCGGCCTCGTCTTCATCGTCGACGAGGGCGGCCATTTCCTGATTGCTCAGCCCGCGCTTTGATACCCAGACAGCGATGCCGGCCTCGACGCGTACGGAATTGCGCTCGTGGACATCGCTCTCCCGCAGCGCCGCCAGGCGCTCCTTGAGGCGCACCAGGGTCTTGATCTCACGCTCACGGGTGGCGATGCGGCGCTCGAGATCGCTGATGAGATACTCTCGGCCCTGACTACTGTTGAACAGATTCAACGGCGACTTGGGCGCCAGTCTGCGGGCAATACGCTCCACGGTTTTCGCTTCACCCCGGCGGAAACCGAGACTCTCGGCGCGTTCTCGGAACGAGTCGGAACGACTCTCCTGGCGCTCCGACTCGGCGCGCTGCGCATGCCGTTCCCTCAGGGTTTTGGTCACCAGCCAATACGTCAGGTGCGCCAGTCCCCCCAGCACGGCCAGCAGCAGAATCCATTGCAGCGGTCCATTGAAGTCGATGCTACCGCTCTCAATGTTCAGATAACCCTTTGGGGGGGTGGTCACGGCAAGTATGACAGCTGTGATCATTCTGCTCCGCTTTCTTGTGCCAACTCAGGGGTCATCAGGCGTTGACGCAGGGCCGCAATAGAGGTGGTCCCCGAAATTCGGACAGTGTGTTAAGTTGGACTCCGCCCCCACTTGGAAGGATCTGGAG
>JAQCJA010000038.1 GCA_027593305.1 bacterium | reverse complement strand
AGGGGCATCATGATTCTGGCATAGATGGTGAAGTCGCCACAACCATCGATACGCGCCGCGTCCTCGATGTCCTGGGGCACCGTGGTGAAGGCCTGGCGCAGCAGGAATATGCCGAAGGCATTCACCGCCACCGGCAGGATGACGCCGGCATAGGAATCGACCAGGCCCAGCCGCAAGGTGACGATGAACAGCGGGATCAGCAGCACCTGGAAGGGGACCATGGTTGTTGCCAGCACGCAGTACAGAATGAATTGCCGGCCACGAAAGCGCATACGCGCCAGGGCGTAGGCGGTAAGGGAGCAGAAGAACAGATTGAGCACGACCGTGGTGATGGCGATGAAGAAGGTGTTGAAGATGTAGCGCGCGAAGGGCAGGATATTCCAGGCTTTGACGAAATTGCCCCAGACGATGGGATCAGGAATCCACTGGGGCGGATAGGCGAACAGATCCGCCGACTCCGACTTGAGGGCAGTCGACAGCAGCCAGCCAAATGGCGCCAGCAGCACAGTACCCACACCGATCATGAGGGCGTAGAGGACCAGGCGCTCCACATGGACGCGCCGCAGAAGAGGAAGCTGGCTCATGCGCGGCTCACGTCGTGTTGTCGCCGCCGGTGAGGCGGAAATTGATGATGGCAAATGTGAGAATGATCAGCAGCAGGATCAGCGACACAGCGGCAGCGTAGCCCACCTCCAGATACTTGAAGCCGAGGGTGTAGATGTAGTAGGCGAGCAGATTCGTGCGGTTGTAGGGGCCGCCGCCGGTCATGACGTAGACTTCGCCGAAGGTGCGCAGCGCGGCGATGGTGGCAATGATGGTCACCACCAGGGTATAGGGACGGATGCTGGGAATCACCACATGGCGTATGACACGCCAGCGTCCCGCCCCGTCGACGCGGGCCGCTTCCTCCAGCTCCTTCGGGATGCCCTGCAGCCCGGCCAGATAAATGATCATGTAGTACGGGGAAGCCTTCCAGACGGTGACCATGGCGACGGAGAACAGTGCCAGGGCAGGTTCTGCGAGCCAGGGGGTGTGTGTCTCCACGCCGAGGCCGCTGAGGATCACCTGCGCCACGCCGCGGGTATCGGCGAGCCATACGGGGCCGGCGATGCCGAGTCCCTTGAGCAGGGCATTGAGCAGGCCATCCGAATTGTACAACCACTTCCAGATGATCCCGGCAACAACGATGCTGGTTACCACGGGGATGTAATAGGCCGTGCGAAACAGCTTGGTCCCCGGTACTGAAGCATTCAGCAGCAGGGCCAGCAAGAAGGAGATCACCACCAGCGCCGGCACAACAATGGCGGCATACAGCAGAGTGTTGGCCAGTACCCGCAGGAACAGTTCGTCGGTAAAGGCCCGGCGGAAATTGTCCAGACCGATGAACTGGGCGGGATTGAAGAAGTTGTACTTGTGGAAGCTGAGCCATATCGTGTCGAGCACGGGATAACCGAAGAAGGTCCCCAGCAGCAGCAGGCCGGGCGCGACGAACAGATACGGTATGAGACGTTGATTGTTCATGGTTACTGAAAGGCGAGCTGGTGATCCCACTTGCGCTGCACCCGTGCCAGGCACTGGGCCACGGTCTGGTCACCCCCCATGGCGCGGGCAAACTCCTCGTACAACACATCCTCCATGCGGCTCCAGCCGGGCACGTCGGGGGGCGCCATGACGAAGGAGTTGGGAATGTCCAGCGCCGACAACACATGCGCCCGATCCTCGGCCGTCGCAGGTTCCCGGCGGAAGTACGCATCGGCAGATGCCGCCTTGGTCGACGCCAGAATGGCGACGCGACGACTGAATTCGAGCTGGTTCTCATCGTTGGTGATGAACAGCCCGAAATCGACGGCCTGCTGCTTGTGTGTCGACATCCTGGGTACCACCAGTACCTGGTTCGTTGCTGGCACGAGGCCGAGGGCGCCACGGGGCTGCAGGACGGGAACCGCCTTGGCTTCGAAGGTCTTGTCGAAGTACCGGGTGATCCAGCCGCCGGCAAAGGGCAGCATGGCGCAGCGACCCTCGATGAACCAGTTGACTTCATCCCGATGCGAGGCGGCGAGCGCCTCGGGGGGCAGGACGCCGTCGTGATAGGCATCGACCCATTTCTGCAGGACCTGATGGGCCAGAGGCGTGTTGATGGTGGAATGCGCATGTTCAGCATCGAACAGAGGCCAGACACCATCGAGACGCAACAGGGCCCATGCCGGCGCCACCAGTGACGGGTGCAGTCGCCATGAGACGCCGAATTTTCCCGTGCGCTCGTGAATCTGTCGGCCGAAGGCCAGCATCTCGTCGATCGTCGTCGGCGGCTGGTCCGGGTCGAGACCGGCCTGGGAAAACAGTTCGCGGTTGTACCACATCATGGTGACACCCGCATACCAGGGCAAAGCGTAGGCGGTGCCCTGATACTGGCCCATGCCGTGCCAGAACACGTCCAGCCGCAGGTCACGGTCTGCCGGTGACACCAACTGGTCCATGTCGGCAAGGATGTCGAACTCGAAGAACCGCGGCAGATCGTACAGATTGGCCAGATCCGGTGGGCTGCCGCCGACGAGAGATGCAAGGAACTTCTCCGATACTTCGGCGCCACTCACATCGACCCATTTCACGCGCACGTCGGGATGCGCTGCTTCATAGGTGTCGATCATGCCATTGATGTAGTCGGCGAAAGCATCCCCAAGGGCGATCGTCCAGAATTCGATCGTTACGACCCCGTCGGCGCTGCGATCCTCCGTGGAGCTACAGCCAACCCCCAGGCTGACGCCCATGAGAATGGCTACTGTCGCCAGCCGCAGCACGGCGGACCCGAAAGGGGCGCTCAACGCAGCAGGACGAGTTTGCGCGAGGCAGTGCCGTCATCGACCCGCAGGCAGGTCAGAAAGACGCCTGACGCCACGGCCCGACCTGCATCGTCCGTGCCATCCCAGACCCTGGAGTGCGGGCCGGGTGCCAGGGCCCGATCCACCAGGCTGCGTACCCGCTGCCCCGTTACGTCAAGGATCTCGAGCGTTACTCGCCGGTCCCTTCCGGCCATGCCATCGACGTGGAAGGGGATGACGGTGGCAGCATTGAAGGGATTCGGGTAGTTGCGATCGAGGGCGAACTGCGCCGGTGTCGTCCGCTCATCGGTGACGGCCGTCATGGCGAGCGGCACGGCACGGAACTTGAGGCCATCAACGCGATCTCCATCGATGGTGAAATTCGCCTCCGGTTCACAGATATTCAGGGCAAACTGAAAATCGGAGAACTCCTGCACGGCTTTCACCAGCAGCGTGTTCTCACCTTTGCGCAGCCGGATGGGAAGTTTCTTGTCCTGCACGATCTCGTCATCACGATAGGTGCGGCGCCTCGTGTAGTCGTAGGCGATCTCGCCGTTGATCCAGACCCGCAGGCCCTCGTCGGAGCCGATCCACAGTTCCGCCTGCTGATCGGCTGGTGCGTCGAACCAGGTGAAGGCATACGCCACCGTGCGCGCCCCGACACCCACGTTGTAGAAAGCACCCAGATCAATGCGGTCATCAAAGAAATAGATGGGTTCCGACCACCCATCCCGACCGGGTTGCCCGATCAACGCCGCTTCATCAGCAAGAAAGGCATGGTCCAGGGGTGCATCGACTTCGGCCGCCGGGAAGGGCCCCGCCAGCAGCCAGGTGCGATTGCCCTGGCCAAAGTCGGACGTGTACAGAGGATCCTTGATGTACTGCTGGATGTTCGGCTCCACCGGCGCACCAAAAACGTCGATCTGGTCCCTGTTGTTGGTCCCCAGTCCGACCCTTTCGGCGAGGGTGATCATGGCGATGTCGTCCGGGTTCTGTCCCATGAGACGGGCAGCGACATGATCGATGGCGACGGGATCAGCGCTGGCGAGGATCATGTTGCGCCGAATCTGATTGGTGATCGTGGTGCCGGAGCGCATGGCGTTCTTGCTCTGCTGCAGCGTCATCAAGGCATCAACGATGGTGAAATCGACGTCGGCGACGAGGTTGATGTCGACAACCTGCTCCTCAACCCAGTCCCGTGGTGCGTCGTCGTAGTGCAGCAGGCGGTGTTTGAAGTCATCCTGCGGCACGCCGACACTGCGGGAGAAGCCGTATTTCGTCGCCGGATACAACCCGATGCTGTTCTTCAGGGCGACGGTGATACCCGTATTGTGGATCTTCATGACGGGGACGTTGATGAGCACATCGGCGTTGAGTACGTCCTTGTGCACCCAGAGGCGCCCGAGATTGCGGTCGAAATAGCCACCCTGGGGGATGTCGACCTCCACGAGGTCCTCCCAGGGGCCGTTGAGATTCGTCAGACGCAGGTTGACGTCGGCCAGTTCGGGATCGGTCAGCAGCGTCTGGAAACCGGCTACGTCCCAGAGTTCGGTCCAGGCGGGTGCATTCCACGACGGCGCGTAGGGGAGTTCCCAGGCCATGGGCCGCGGGCTCCCTTCACCGACGATGACCTCGACATCGCCGCCCGTGACTTCATGGACAATGCGGGCAATCGCCTTGACGACGCGAACGTCGGTGATTTCGCCAACGCCGGGCGGTTCGGGGTCGACGATGTTCGGTTTGATGAGGACGCGGTCACCCGGTCGGACCAGCCATTCGAAGCCGCCGATGAGATCGACGGCGCGGCGCACCATCGCCTCGATCTGCCGGTCGTTGAGATCGCCCGCGACACTTGCCGGAGAGGGCAGTGCGGGATCGTCAGAGCGAACGATCGAGACCCGTGCCTCTGTGGCAGAGGTGACGGCGTCGAACAGAGCATCCGGGGCAAACTTGCCGGTACCGGACGTCTGCAGTCCGTACATGACGTCTGACAGGGCAACGATCGCCAGCAGGCCGAGCGAGAGGTATCCGGGGCTGACGAGACGACGCAACAGTCAGTCGCCAGCCGTCAGAGCGATGGTGCCATCCGGATACCTGCGACCGATATCCCGCTGAAAGTCGTACGTCAGATCCACTGCCTCAATCGGCTCGTTGCGGTAGTCGAAGCGCAGCACGAGGTCGTGAATCACCAGGCGCACGTGATCGACGTCCGCGTGCAGGCTCGGAAATGCAATCAGACCTTCGGCTTCCTGACCACTGAAGATGTCCTGCTCCGCGAAGGAGGTGCGCTGCATGAGATCGCGGCGCTGCCGATAGCGGGAGTATTCATTGCCCCGGTAGCCCTGGGCATAGGCGCGGAAGTAGTTATCCATCTGCTGGATACTGAGGCTCCAGTACTCGCGTCGGTTGGACGCCAGCAGTTGCACCCGGCGCGGGTCGACTTTGACCTTCGGATACTCATAGTTCTTGACGCTCAGGCTGAAGACCGTGAACCGCTGGCGCTTCTTGGGGCCCGAGAAGAACTCGGTGTCGCCGTAGGTATACGGGTTCGTAGCGTTCGGCCCGCCCTCGGACTGGGAGGCGAACTGCCGGTTCAACTCGTCATCGGTAACCGGCCGCAGGCGAACCTCCAGGCGTCCCTGCACGTAGGTGACGCTGCCGTCATCGGCGATGGTCATGGAGGAGGCCTGTTCGCTGCCCGGTGCCAGGGGGCCGGCATAGTGGTAATAGCCGCAACCGGTGAGCAGCCAGAAGGTCAGGCACCCGGAAAGACAGATCCAGCGGCCCCATGCGCGAAAGGTCTCACGGGTCCGCAGGACTCGCGTGTCGTTTTTTGTCTCACAAGACATGGCGTTACTCCCCTGAGTTGGGCTGACAATAGGAAAACCCCTACCGGGCTGTCAACCAAACGCCTTCAAATGCAAACGCCTGCTCATGGCTCACGCAGCGAAAGGTAGTGGTTCACCTCCACCGCCAGCAGTCGCTGTATGCCACCAGCGGGCCAGTGGACCGTCAGGCTGTCGACAACGGCAGCCTGACCCAGACCGAAGTGCAGCCGGGGGTCCTCCGAACTGAGAAAGCTGCTGCCACGGATGGCTTCGCGTGTCTGTCGCTGACCACCACTGTAGACGCTGACGCGGGCGCCGATGCCATCGCGATTGCTGTCGTTGCCGACCAGGCCAATGCCCAGCCAGTTGCCTGCTGCAGCATCATTGCGATACAGGGCGGGGTGATCATTGAGGTGGGCGACGAAGAGGTCGAGATCACCATCGTTGTCGAAGTCGGCTGCCACAGCCCCACGACTCACACGTGGAGGGAAGGGGGAGGCGCCACTCGGGGGAAACGGGGCAAAGCGGCCATCACCCAGATTGCGGTACAGATGGTCGCTCTGCGCGTAGGTCGAGTTCGTGCCGGAGGCGTCGATCTGCGGGTACACGTGGCCGTTGGCGATGAACAGGTCGAGCCGGGTATCATGGTCGAAGTCGAGGAATATGGCGCCAAAACCCACAAAGGGGAGCTCGGGTTGCGCGATGCCAACCGAGAAGCTGACATCCTCGAAACTGCCGTTGCCCTCATTGTGGTACAGCGTGTTGTAGTCGTCATCGAAATTGGTCACCAGCAGATCGGGGTTGCCATCGGCGTCGTAGTCGCCCACTGCAACACCCATGCCGGCCTGGGCATTGCCCATGGCGCCATGGCTGACATGGGCGGACAGCGCGATCTCGACAAAGCGTCCGCCGTCGTTGCGGAAGAGAAAGTTCGGCGACGAGTCATTGGCGACATAGATGTCGGCATCGCCGTCCGTATCGATATCCGTCATGACAACACCCAGGCCATAACCGGCGGCGACGGCGGAGATCCCCGTGGCGTCGCTGACGTCGACGAAAACACCGTCATCGTTGCGCAGAAGGTGATCCTGCTGCGGGCGCAGGCCGAGGGGGCCAACAAAGGAGGGCACACCCTTCCACTGCGTGCCCAGCCGTTGAACGGCAGCGGCCGTAAAATCCACGTAATCGGCGACGTAGAGGTCGAGGTCACCATCGAGATCGTAGTCTCCGAAGGCTGCTCCCGTGCTCCACTGGGTGACATTCACGTGGGTCCGGGCGGCGACCTCGGCGAACTGCCCCCCCTGGTTGCGGAAGAGCTGATTGGCCTGCAGGCAGGTGACGTAGATGTCCGTGTCACCATCGTTGTCATAATCGGCGGCGACGGATCCCATGCCCCAGCCGGCACCGGTGACCCCCGCCGCAGGCGCGATATCGGTGAATTGCAGAGCACCATCGTTGCGGTACAGGGCGTTGCCGGGGCCACGGTCCGGTGATTCGAGGGTTGCACCGTTCACCCAGAAAATATCCAGGTCGCCATCGCCGTCGGCGTCGAGGACCGCGCTGCCACCCCCCTTGGCCTCGACGATGTAGCCCTTGTCGGGACCGCCGCCGGTATGGGCCCGGCCGAGCCCTGCGGCGAGGGCGACATCCACAAAGGCAGGGGGGGGCGCCGATGATGGTACAGCCTGATCCGGCTCCGAGCGAGTGCAGCCGACGAGCAGAGCCAGGGGCAGAAGCAGTTGCGGGTACAGCGTCAAGAGTGCTCCCATCAGGAAGTATGGCCGTCACAGGGCAGAACGAAAAAGCACCCCCGGAGCCACTGATGGGGCTCCGGGGGTGCAGGAATCATGGCGCAAATGCGGCTTTCATCGCCAGCGCGGCACGTCGCCGCCAACGCCAGGTGGCTTAGAAACCAGCCTTGATCTGACCCCAGGTGACTTCCTCGATGGCCGTCGCGGACAGCGCGGCGATCGAGGGCTCCACCGGAGCCATCACGAAGTCGTTCGTGCCTGTGCAGCAGCTTTCAGGCGACAGGGTCCAGAAACCCTGATAGCTCTCCAGGACGAAGTCTCCCGTGGTGGGCTCATCGATATCACCCACGGTGATGGAGATGTGGATGATCTCTTCCTCATCGAGGTTGTGTACGACAGCCTGAGACTCGGTGATGGCATTGTCACGAGGCATCGACTCGATGGGTGTAACAGCCAGTTCGTAGCGATAGGTGCTCTCACCAAACTGGTCACCGGAGAAGCCCCAGCCGAAATCGACCCACTGGGAGCCATCGACCAGCCACGACAGGGCGGCATTGGGACGGTAGAACTGATACTGACCCTCTACCGGCGGAACGGCCCACTTGTAGCTGAAGTTGTTCGCCGGCTGCTCCGCCTGATTGTGCTCTTCTGTCGGTGTGTGATCCGGATTGACTTCAACTTCCCATGCATCGTCATGGTTGAAACGAGCCGCATCCTGCCGATCGTTGTTGTGGATGTTGTCAAACACCTCACTCATGACATAGATCTTGTTCAGGTTTTCGTTCCAGCCAACAACGTGACGGATGTTCATGTCGCTGGCGTCGATTTCGCCGCGGCCCACGGGCTGAATCTCGGCGACCGGCGAGTAGAGGCGATCGTTACGGATCGTGTAGGGGTCGATCGGCACAATGTCCCAGTCCGCGAGATTGCCGGCCATGGTGGGGACGAGGTTGTCGGGGAACTGCGCGGCAAAGAACAACTCGCCGGGCGGGTTGTGCGCGCTGACCGCCACGGCGATCACGAGCGATGCGCTCAGAATCAGTCGCTTCATGGTTCGAACTCTCCTGATGGTATGGATACAACTGCCACATGATATGGCACGGGGGGTGAGATGGAGCAGGGCGGAAACCGTACGGCGCAGAATAGGGATTGTCAAGAACTTTTGCGGACAAGCGCGTCGGATGTTCAGCAGGAAACTCAGTAGATGACGCCGATGACGCCCGTTCGGCGCTCTTCGGTTTCCGCGCTGAGTGTCACGTCGTAGATGTAGGTCCCCGGAGGGACAAGGTTGCCATGGTCGTCCTGACCGTCCCACCGCTGCGCAAAGACGCCGCTGCGCGACGACTGGGGCGTGACCTCACGAACCAGCCTGCCCGCCAGATCGTAAATGCGCAGTGTCACAGGGCGGTCCAGCGTCAACTGGCGCAGTTTGTAGCTGAGGGTGAGATCATCGTTGATGCCGTCCCCATTGGGTGAAATCACCCGGCTCGATGTCTCAAGATCGACGAGCAGATCGCCCTGCAACGGCGTCGCCACGGACAGCACATTACCCGAGTAACGGAAGGTGGCGTTGCCGGCACCCACCTGCTGGCGGATCAGGTCGGGGTCCTGGCTGTTGAAGACCCAACTCCTGAATTCGGTGCCGTAGCGCAGCACCGGAACCTCAAAGGTGACCTCCAGCTGCTTGAAGCTGTCCCCCTCGCCCTGCAGTGACGGGAACGACAGAATGACCCGGTCTGCCTGGATCTCGGGTACGAACTCGTCCAGATCCAGAAGTTCGCCATCGATTGAGACCGAGGTGATCTGCTCTGCACGACTGTGGGTCAGGATCTCGAGCCGATCGAAGCCTGTATTCTCCGTGGCAAACTCGGGGCGCACGACGTAGGTGAACAGCGTTGGTAGGAAGGAGTCCACCTCAATGGGCCAGATCTCACCAACAACAGCGCGGGCCAGCGGTGTCTCACCAAACTGCAGCCAGATCTGGTCGAGCCGTGGCGCCCGGGTGAACGTGCTGAAGAGGCGGATATCCAACTGGATGTAGCGGCTGGGGCCGCGTGACAGCAGCGCCGTGCCATCCCCCCACGATTCGGCGGGGATCGTCACATCACGCTCGCCCTCGGCAAAATCGTACGGTGGCGACCAGAAGCTCCAGTTCTCGACATCCGGTCGAGGGTCAAGGCGAGCACTTGGCTCGATTTTCTCATATTGCGCCAGAGTGATGGGTCGTATGTCCCCCGAAATGGTCTCTTCGAAGTAGAGGTTCGGGTCGGGCACACTGCCCATCCGTGAGCGGATCTGAATCCGTGTACCTTCCGGCAGATCGCCACTCCAGCGCACCTTGCCCCAGTTGACATCCTTGCCGAAGTCGAGAATCTGCGTTCGGTACGACGTGGTTTCGACGAATCCCTCGCCGTAGACCTCGAATTCAGCGACCTCCCAGTTGCGCAGCGGGAAGGTTTTGAAGGTGAGCCAGCGAATGGATCGTGTCGGCATGGAGAGATCGACGACGACGTCGAGGTTCTCTTCCGTGAAGCGCAGCACATCGAGGCGACGATCGCGGACACCGAGCCAACTGAAGCCCTTGGAAAAGGCGACAACGTCGCAGGAACTGGCAGCGAAACGGGTAGAGTTGTCTCCCACCCTTATCTCGTAGGAGTCGACGTAATTGGCGACGAAGCTGTCCTCACCGAAGGCCTCATCCGGCGGGCGCGGCTGGGACAGTTCACTGATCAGCAGGGCATCGTCGGTGGCACCCAGGCGGGGAAAGAAGCGAATGCGATTGACTGGAACCGCCGCGCCGAAGTCGATCACCGTGCCCCCGGGCCAGGCCGAGGCCGACAGCGGTGCATCCACCCGCCCACCCGAGAAAATGCTCGAGCTCAGAGTGATGCGGCGAAACTGAGCGGTGTTGACATCGCCATCGAACATGGGTCTGGTGATGGGTGTGTGCTGCCCTGCTACGGCACAGCCATCCGTCGTCGTCGCAAAGCCCCCGGCGTAGAGAAAGGGGATGCTGGCGATCTCCTTCGACGCGGGATCGGCAAGGGTGATATTGACCGACGGATCAAAGAAACGCGGCAGGATGCTGGTGGGGAAGTTCGCGTGCTGGAACTCGATGAGGGTATCCCCCCCGGCGCCGTGGGGTGTGGTGCTCACCGCTACGGTGCGCACGTTCTGCTGGTCGACAACGAGATATACGGCGCCCTCTGAACTGAGGGCTGTCGCCCACGGATTGCCCTCTGCGCCGCCGAGAATGAACTCGGAGCGAGCCGAGACCCGATCCGTGAAGCAGACACACAGCAACAGAGCCAGAAAACTCAGGGAGCAGCGATTGATCGTCATGGCACTTCCGCAGGGATGGGATATCCGGACGTTGGGCGAAAGTGTAGTGCGCCAGCCGCCACCAGACAAGATTGACAACTCCCAGGCACGGATCTTCCTTCTGTGCCAAGCTGACCCCCCCTCAGTTCACCATTGTCGTGCAGGAGGTTCATCCATGGTTCCAGCGCGTCTCCCGGATCGGGGCCTTCGCCTGCTGGCGTTGCTCTGCACGTGTGTCGTATTACAGGCTCAGCCGGGCCGTGGGCTGGAAACGGTGCGCATCGGTGCCGGCGGGGATCTGAACTGGCTCAGCTCGGGTGCCATAAAGGTTCTTACATTGCCTGAACTGGCTCGGCGAGGGCACCGCCGCTGTGACCACTGTCGAGGCTCAGCATCAATCCCTGCTGGATGGCAACAAGCTGCTTGCCGGTAATGCTCCCGGTGATCTGATCGACTTCGCCAACACGGACTTCGTCGGCGCCATTCTGCCCCGGCGCATCGAGTCGGGAGAAAACGTCGCCCACGGCACACTGGAACGTGGCGGGACGATCGGCTCGCCGAATGTTTTCGACTTCAGCGGCACCTTCAAGGCTCTCGATCTGCAACTGGCACTGGAAGAACTGATCACGCCCGGTGCTGACGGGGCGCAGGATGCCTTTGAGCGCAAGGATCTGAACTCACTGGGAATTCTGGTGATTCTGGATCTTGGTGGACGCTTCGGTGTCGAACGCATCCGCTTCTATCCGCGCAACACGATCCAGCCGTCCCCGGTTACGCCCTTCGAGAATGATTTCCTGCGGTCCTTCGAGTTGTTCGTCAATGACGGGCTGTCCCTCAGTCAGGCGGGCGTGCCGATCTGGGGTCAACCGATCCTCAATGAGGCGGACAACAAGAACCCCGTCGTCGAGGTCACGCTGGATCCGCCACAGTACGTCCAGCACGTGCGCTTGCGCTCGACATCGACGATTTCTTTTGAGATCGATGAAATCGAGGTTTTCGGGATCGGCTATCTGGCGACGGCGACATACATCTCTGACATCTACGATGCCGGGCAGCCAGCCGTGTGGGGCCGGCTCAGTTGGATCGAGCAGGTCCTGGGCGATCCCAGGTTTTCCTCCGTCCGCATACGCACGCGGACCGGTACCGACGACGATCCCTTTGTGTTCACCCGGACTCTGAACGGACAGATCAATCCGGAAGAGATCGCTCTCTCGGTGGACGATCCCACCAGCGAACTGGGCCTCGAAGAGTATCGCAAGTTGCCGAAGATCGATGCGCAGGGCCGTCAATGGAACGCGGGCCCCGTAAAACAGGATCTGCTCAACTGGAGCCCCTTCAGCACGCCCTTTCCTGCTGCGGCGGCCAATACCAGTGGCGTTCCCATCACCTCGCCAAGCCCGCGGCGCTACATGCAGATGCTGATCGAATTCGACAGCAACGATCTGGATGCGGCGCGCGCCATCGAGTCCCTGCAGTTCGAGTTGCTCAAGCCGCCTCTGGCAGACGAACTGCTCGCCGAAGTGTTTCCCCGTGAGGTGAATCAGATCGGTTCGGTGCCCCTGGAATACTCGGTGTTGTCGCGCCTGGCCACGGCGAATCTCCTCGGCTTTGATCGGCTCGCCATCAGTACGCCGCTGCGCGTGGCGTCGATCGATGAGGTCCAGGTCTTTGATGCGTCGGGCCGCGAAATCGGTTCGCGTCAATTTTCCAGCCTTGCAGACACCGTTGACGACGGGGGCTTCGGCATCGTTTCGGTGGACGAACACAGTTTCGAGGTGCAGTTCCCGCTCGTGCAGCAGGATGGCGCCGTCGTGCGCATCCGCTTCCAGAGTGATGTGCTGACATACAGCACCAACTTCACCGCATCGGCGAAGCTCTCGACCGAACCTGGCGCT
This sequence comes from bacterium, assembly GCA_027593305.1. Lineage (GTDB taxonomy): Bacteria > Latescibacterota > UBA2968 > UBA8231 > UBA8231 > UBA8231. The sequence continues at coordinate 4,822 of JAQCJA010000038.1, read as the reverse complement.
ACGCAGCCGATCGATGAAGGGGACACGGGGGATCTCGGGCCAGGAGACGACCCGGATCTGTCCGGCACCACTGTCCTGAGCCCGGCACTGCTGCGGGGACGCCTGCTCGATCAGGTCCGGCTGCAGCCCAATCCGTTCTCGCCGAATGGCGACGGGATCAACGATGTGATGCAGTTGGGCTACAGTCTGCTGTCCCTCGGCTCGCCACGACCGGTGGGTATCGAGATCTACGATCTCAGTGGCCGCCAGGTGCGGGTGCTGGCAGCGGTTGCCGAGGCCAACGGGCGTTACGAAGGCAAGGGCTGGGATGGACTGGATGAGTCCGGCAAGCTTGTCTCCCCCGGGCTGTATGTTCTGCGCATTGCCGTCGAGGGGGATTCGCGCAGTGACGAGATGACCCGCGTCGTCGCCGTCGTCTACTGATCCAACTCGGCGGACCGCTCACTGTCCGTCGAAGAACTTCCGCGCCAGTTCCTCACTCTGAGTCCGGGTGGCCGCCTCCAGGCGCCGGGCCCGCTGTTCCTGCGCATAGAGCCTGAACTCTTCTTCGGCCTCTTCCGCCCGGCCGGTCCGCCGGTACAGGCCCCCCAGATAGAGATGCGCCTCGTACTCATCCGGCGTCAGTTGCAGCAGTGCCTCGAAGTGGACCATTGCCTCCTCGTAACGCCCCTGCCGTGCCAGCAGCCGCCCCAGGCTCCAGCGCGCCGCGAGGGACTTGCCGTCGAGGCGCAGAACCTGCAGCAGCAGCTGCTCGGCCTCCTGTAGGGCGGGCGTTGACGCCAGACTCACACCTGCCTGTGGCGGAGACGCACGGGAGATGAGCAGGTCCGCCAGGCCCTGATAGGTATCGGCGTGCTGCGGTGCGCCCGCCACGGACAGACGATACTGGACCTCCGCCGAGTCGCCCCGGCCCTGGCTCTCGTGCAGTCGTGCCAGTTGATAGCGTACCAGGGACGAGTCCGGTCGCAGAGCCAGCACCCGGCGATAGGCCTGTGTTGCCCTCTCCGGTTTGTCAGAGACGAGGCTGACGAAGGCCAGGGTGCCGTGCAGGTCGGCGCGATCCGGTTCTCGTACCACGACTTCTTCCAGCTCCAGCAACGCCAGGTCCTGTCTGCCGCTTGCCAGCAGGGCCATCGCCAGCTCGCGGCGGGCAACGATCGAGCCCGGCGCGTGGTGCAGGTACCCTCGGTAGAGCGCCGTAGCCGGGCCAAATTCCCCGCGTCGCGACAGCAGGGCGGCGAGCTTGAGCGTCGCCTCAGGGAAGTCCGGATCGGCCTGCAACGCCTGGCGATACTCGCGCATGGCGTTGGCCGGCATCTGGCTGGCGTCGAAGGCCTGGCCACGCCAGAAGTACTCACGGGCCCTGGCGGAGGCGGTCAACGGAGTGGTGCCGGCATTCAGCAACAGGGCCAGCAGAACCGTCGCGCCCATCGCTGCGACTCGGCCCGGGCCCCGGTAGATCCGGTAGGCACCATAACATGCCAGCAACAGCAGCACAGGCACGAAGGGCAGGCGGGTGAGGCTGGTGACCGGTCCAAGCAGCACGGACACGTTGCCGCTGACGACGAAGCCCGTGACGAGCAGCCCCATACGTGAGCGGCCATCCGGGGTCCGCAGAAACAGGGCCAGTCCGACCAGGGCCAGAGGCGCGGTGAGGCCGAAGGGAAAGGCGAGCCACCGATACCAGAGCAGGCCCGACAACAGGATCGATTCGTCGCGGCCGAAATAGAGGTCGTGATCGTGCGCAATTTCTGCCCCGCGCCAGAAGTCGTGGATCCTGGCGGCAATGTCGAGGCCACTGCTGCCATCCTCCGGGCTACGGGAGACTCCGTACAGGATCACCACGGGCAGCAGAATCAGGCCACAGCCTGCGGCCAGCCAGATCCCACGGCGCCACCCCAGCGAGTCGTTGTCGTCGGCGCGGGGCGGGCAACGCCCCAGCCACCAGAGGAGAAAGGGCAACAGGAGCAGGGCGGCGGGGGTTGTCAACGTGGCGATACCGACCAGCACACCGGGCACCAGCCAGCGCCAGACGGGCAATGCAGGCGTCTTTGTCACCAACCAGAGCAGCAGCAGTACGAAGAATACGGCGGCAGTTGCCGGCAGCAGTTCGCCGGTGTAATAGAGCAGCGGCCCGTAGACGGTCGCCAGCAGGGCTGCCGCAAGGGCCACCCCCTGGGGGAACAACCTGCGTCCGATCGACCACAGAAGCACGCACGAGGCGCTGCCCGCAGCCACCTGAACCAACCGCGGCCACCACAGGGAAACTTCCAGGGACTGCAGCAGGACGGGCCGACTGAACAACGGGCTATCCTGGATCTCGAACAGATACGCAAGACGAGCCAGCAGCGCCAGCAGCGCCACCGTAGCGGGAACCAGCCACTTCACCGCGACACCTTCAGGGTGCTACAGACAACCGTCGTCGGCCATCCTCGACGCCACAGCGGCCTATTCGAGGCCGGCGTAGGCGGTGATGAAGGTCTGCGTGATGGTGACGCTTTCACCCCCCTTGGGCTTGCGCCGATCGATCTTCACGCCCACCTGCGTTGTCACCCCGTATCCCAGATACGCCGAGGTATTGGAGAACTGGGCGGCGCCGACGACGCCGCGGAAGTCCTCGGAATTGCGCCGCAGGTCGTTGTGGAAGGTCATCTCCACGCCGGCCTGCATCTGCGTCGACGTCAGCAGGGGAAAGCTCATGAGCAGCCCACCCAACTGCGTCAGGGACCGCCGCTTTTCCGTGGACACAACGTCGATCGTCTGATGCCGGAACTCGCTCTTCCACCGTGGCTCGATGTTGATCAGGCCCATGTCGAAGCCGTAGCTGATGCGATTGATGATGCCAAAGAAGTAGTTCGTATTGCGCTGGCCGAGAAGGGCCCGCTCCTCGGCACCGAGGCGGGACTCAAATATGTCCCACTTGGCGAAGTTCTCCGTCTTCAGACCGTTGTAGTCGTATTCGTGGCCCATCCACAGCGTGTTGATCCAGGCATCGCGGCCCACGAGGGGGTCTTCGATCTTCGTTGATTCGCCCGTGCGGATGTTGGCGTTTGGCAGCCACTGGAGCAACTCATTGGGAATGTCATCCTCCACGTCCTTGACCATTTCAAAAACGCGGAACCGACCCCAACCGGCCAGATCCCGGTCGACGGTGAGCATGGCGTAGTTGGTGTGGTTCTTCTGGTCCGAGGAGATCAGGCCTTCACGCAGCACACCCAGGCTGAGGCGCACCTCAGGCGAGACATTGATGCCACCATAGAGGTTGAAGCCCCGGTGATCCTTGCGATACGGGTAGTCGGGCTGTTCGTCATTCTCAAAACGGTCAACCCAGAAGTTATTGTTCAGATCGACACCGTAGAGAAACTCCGGACGGTCGACGCTGTGCCGCAGGAAAGGCTCGTCGTAGTCGGGAATGTTGTTGCTGAGGAAGCGGTTGTCATTCTGGTTGAAGTCGGAGATGAAATCGTTGTTCTCATCCCAGCCGGGAAACACGTTGGGGTCACCGACCTGCCAATCCTTGCGCACGAGATCCGGGAACTGATCCTGGTCATCGTTGTCATCCACAAGTTCCACCACATGGATGCGCTCGTCCTCGTAGTCAATGAAGCCGTCGCCCTGGGTGGTGAAGGTCGATGTGTTGTAGCGCGGATCCATGCTGTAGGCTTCGCCGAAGACGAACCATGGATACTCATTGCGCGACAGGTTCATCATCCACGCATCAGCGCCGCGGTCGCCGCGGATGCCGGAAGCTGTCTTGTGGGTGCTGCTGACCACGTTCGGATACTTCCGGTACGAATAACTCATGTCGTACTCGCCGTAGAAGTCAAAGCCGAGGACTTCCTTCAGTTCCAGGGTGGTGCCCCAGATCTGCGTCGACGTTGGCAGGCCGTACTCGAAGGACACGAGACGCAGGTTGGTATTGTCCTGCACATTGCCGTCGGCCTGCGATACCAGCAACAGCACCGAGTCATCAGACTGGTTCAACTGGTTGTCGGACGTCATCCAGACCTGATAATCGTTACCCAGGATGTAGCGGAATTCGACCTTGGCGATCTCTTCCTTGGAGCCACTGGCCCGGTTGACGAAGGCGGGGCTGTCAAAGTCGTAGCGCAGCCGGATCTCCTCGGTGCCATCGGCGGCGAGGAAGCCCTCCCGAACGAAACCGCCCTCGATGATGGGCTCAAAGCGGATCTCCTTGCCACGCTCCACGGTGCCGTCGACGTAGGTGATCAGGATGTCGGAGCCGGCAGGGAAGAAGGCGGCGCCGCCGATGCCATCCTCCGGCGAATCGTCGCGCAACACGACCTCGATGACGGACAGGGTCTTGTTCTGATCCACCGTCAGTTCGCCACTGATCGGATTGCCTGTGAAACCATCGATGAGCGTATTCGATTGATGGGAGTTGACGCCGGTGAAGCCGAGGGTGGCAAAGTCACCCATATCGACGGTGAAACGCCCACCCACCAGGGAGGTGAGGTTGGTCACCAGTGATTCCTGGTCACCCGTGGTGGAGCCACCGGGGCGGCTCAGACGCGAGTAGATGACCGTGCCGTGATACTTGTCCGCGGCATAGTCGAACTGCACACCATCCCATTGCGGCTTGGAGAAGGTCATCGGTGTCAGCGTTGTGCGGATCTTGTCGCCCATGGTCAGGGCGTAATGATGCTGACCCTTGGAGTCGCCGGAAATCAGCACCCCGCTGAACCACTGGTTGAACCGATTGCTCTTGAGCACGGACGAACCGAACTGGCCTGGCTGCGTCTGCGAATTGTTGAAGATCAACCAACCCTTGGTGACGAAATTGCCATAGACGTCGTAGTAG
>JAQCJA010000633.1 GCA_027593305.1 bacterium | reverse complement strand
CTTGGACGCTGGGGCAATCCGGCGGAGTTGGCGACTGCCGTGCTCTACTTCGCCTCGCGCGCCTCGTCGTTCACCACCGGTGCTGCTCTCACAGTCGATGGCGGCTACACTTCGCAATAGCTTGCGGTTGAGGCCATCGGCTCTATATTTCGCCATCCCTCTATCACATAATCCACCAAGCAACAACCCGACGAGCCTGCCTGAGCATCATGGCTGATATCGAAGTCGTTACACGCGGTCTGCAGTCACCCTACGGTCTCGCTTTCGATACCGACGACATCATGTACGTATCGGAGTCGGGCGCCGGACGAGTCTCATGCCTCAAAGAGGGCCGACTGGTACTTTTTGCGCAGACCGGATCGTGCCCCCGTGGTATTGCTTTTGATGATTCAGGTGATCTGTTTGTGGCCGAAAGCGGCCGCCATCATCTCGTCCTGATCTCTCCCGACGTAGCTGTCGAGGTCTACGCGAGCAGCTGCAAAGGACGCCGGCTTGTCAGCCCGGAAGAGCTTTGCTTTACGCCCACAGGTGATGTCCTGTTCAGCGATGCTGGACACGGGGCCGAGGAAAGTGATGGGTCTGTGTACCGCGCGGACCTCGATGGGGAGGTAACGGAGATTATCTCCGGACTGTCCTGGCCGGCTGGCATGATCCTGTCGGAGGATGCCGGCGTGCTCTATGTCTCAGAACGTGGACGCAACCGCATCCTCTGTCTCGAGATCGATGATGATGGCAACCAGCAGGACCAACAGGTCTTCGTTGACCTCAAGGACGGTAGCCATGCCGACTGCCTGTTGTTCGACAAGGAGGGGCAGTTGTATGCCAGCGTTCCGGGTGAGGGTATTCTGGTGCTAGACCCGGAGGGTGCCACGATCCGAACGATTGAGCTGCCCAGCAACGATGTCTCGGGAATGGTGTTCGGCGGCCTCGAGTTTAACGTGTTGTTCGCCTGTGCCGGCGATGCCGTCTATCGCATCCCCCTCGAAGTACCCGGACAACGGCCATTTGCAGGTCCCCGCTCCGTCTGAAGGACCCGGCGGATTCCAGCCGCTAGCCGTCGCGCAGTCTGGCAAACGCTTGCCTGTATAACCAGCCAAACAGCCTGGGGGCATGTCGTCGCAGCCGTATGGCTGCCGTGCTCAGACGGTCATTCACGGCCAGATGCTGGCGTTGCTCCATGGCCCGCACGACATCGGCAGCAGCAGCGGTGGCGGACTTCGTCGGAACCTTCGCGAAACGCGCCGCAGGCCTGCCGGAGGCGACGGCAAATTCGGAATCGACCAGCCCCGGGGCGGCGACGACAATATCGATCCCCCGTCCGTACAACTCGTGCCTGAGGCTCTCAGCAAAAGCGTTCACGGCGAACTTCGTGGCGCCGTACACGGCATGCGCCGGTGCCGGCAACTGCCCAAGCACGCTAGACACGTACACCAGTTGTCCCTCGCCCCGTTCGAGCATGGCAGGCAACATGGCATGTGTGGTATGGATGATGCCTTTCAGATTCGTGTCGATCACAGCGCCATGGTCCTCAACAGATACCTGCTCGAAGCGCCCGTAGGCACCGCGGCCCGCATTGTTGATCAGGACATCTGCCGCTCCAGCGGTCTTCAGGATCGACTCCGCCCACTGCAGAACCTGGCGAGCGTCCGTCACATCACAGGGAGCAACAACAGCACTCCCACCGAAGCGAGCCATCTCTTCCCGGACCACCTGCAAGCGCGCCGTGCGTCGTCCAGCCAGCACGACGCGGGCCCCCTGCCGCCCCAACTGCAGGCATATCTGGCGGCCTATGCCGCTGCCGGCACCGGTGACCACAACAAGGGCGTCTCGATAGCGAGACATCCGCACCGACTATTCCTTCGAGACCATCCACGAGCCGTCCCGCGCCCGTTCCACATAGCGCGGGGCACCGCGTCGCAGAACAGGGACCATGCTGCCTGAATCCGGGTCACGGTGGCCGATAACGAAATGTTCGTCATCATTGGGGTCGGGCATGATACGGTAGCGGATCTGCCGGACGCGCCCGGCGATGCGCACGGAGACACGCTGGATCTGCACGCCCAACTTGCGATCCTCCTCCGTCAGTGTGTCCTCCTCCTCCTCCTCCTCCTCTGCGCCATCACCGCCCGTCTTGGCCTTGTCCCGGGCGGCCCGGTCGGCAAGCACCTTGTCCTCCACACGCTGCACCATCTCGGCCCCCCGGCGCTGCAGTTCTTCCGTCTCATCGCCACTCATATCCGGATAGAGGCTGCGCAGTCGGCCACGAAGAAAGTCCGTCGCCCGTTGGCGGGCCTGAGCGACATCCGCCGTGGCGTGGTAGAACTCCTCAATGATGAGATTGAGCTTCAGCATGCGCAATTCCTTGCGGAAAGGCGTCGGCTTGATGAGGCGATTGATCAGTACAGTAAGGCTCAACATGGCCGCTGCCGGGCGCGCCCGTTGTTTGCGATCGCTCGCATGCAACTGTGTTGTGAGTTCGGCATCCGACAACGTCCGCAACTGATCGATGAACTCTTCCTCGACGGCGACCCGTTCGACACGCCCCTGATCACGTTTCACGATCGCACTGTAGGGAGGCATGCGCGCCGCGATCATACGCACTTCTGCTTCCTTGCGATCCATGAGGTCGATCAACGGTCGCAGGGCCTCCGAATCGAGCATGAGCGCCTCCACCACCGGCCCCAGACCGACAGCAACGCCGCCCTTCGCGTCCTCGTTGATCGCCACACCGTGGCGCACCAGGAACCGCAGACCGGGATCGAACCGTGCATCGATCCGTCCCAACGCAACAAAGACCTGCACGTAAGCCACAGCGAAGTCGAGCGCTTCCTTGACCTGACCTTCCACCCGGTCGC
>JAQCJA010000632.1 GCA_027593305.1 bacterium | reverse complement strand
AAGCCCAATTCCGACAACTGTCGACCGCGCCCTCGACGAACAGCGTCCTGGCCCATTGGAAAGCACCGATGCAGAGTCTCTGCAAGGTCGTAGTCGCCCACGGTAACACTCACGCCGCTACGGCTGGCGATCTCATCCACTGTGACATCATCGAGTGTCAATCCGTCTCCATTGATGGAATTGGGCGGTAGAACTGCCAGGTCCCAGGGGCCCTCTTTCAACGTGCGGACGATATCCTCGCCTGTGAGCAGCCCGGAGACGGTAATCCCATGACCAAAGAAATCATTGGCCACAGGCAATACGTCGACCTTCAGGTGCGGCACACCGGCAAGCTCAGCGATCATCGGTTCGAGGAAGGATGCCGCCAGCTTTCCGGTAACAACCGCCAGATGCAGGGGACGTTCCGGTCCTTCCAGCAGAACATCGCGGCCTGCTTCCCAGCGATCAAGAAAGCTGCGGACCATGCCGATGCCGTTCTCGATTTGCGGAAAGGCATCGTAGTAGCCTGCCAGTGGCGGCATGCGACCTGTCAGCAGAAAGAGCTCATCCCCCGGGTAGACGAAGCGTTCACCCGTTTCGCGCACGGAGGCCTCCCCCCAGGCCTCGGCTGCGGCCACGTACTCTCGTGCCATGTCGGGTGTGACAGGGGTCAGGTCTGGCAGATGACCGCGGAACTTCGTCAGCCCCACCGGCACCAGCGCCACCGATCGTACCGCCGGGTAGAACCCCTTGAGATCGCGGATGGTCCGCTGCAGGTGGAGTCCGTCATTTATCCCCGGGCAGACAACAACCTGTGCATGCATCTCGATCCCATTGCGGGCGAGATAGTCGATTCGGTCAAGGATGGGAACGGTTTCCTGAGTACGGCCCAGCAGTGCCAGGCGCAGGGCAGGATCGGTGGCATGGACCGAGATGTACTGTGGTGTCAGTCCTTGTTCAACGATGCGCTCCAGATCTGCCGTCTTGACGTTGGTAAGCGTCACGTAGGAGCCGTGCAGGAAGGAAAGCCGGTAGTCATCATCCTCGAAGTAGAGACTGCGACGCATGCCCGGCGGCATCTGGTGCAGGAAGCAGAACACACACTTGTTGTTGCAGCGCCGCAGACGCATCTCGTCGAGATTGAACCCGAGAGATTCGCCAGCTCCGCGCTCGACCTCAACTTCGTACGTCTGACCATCACGCTCGACCTCAAAGACCAGATGCTCTTCCGAACAGGCAACCTGGAAGTCGATGAGGTCTTTCACCGGCGTGTCATTTACCTGCAGGATGCGATCGCCGTCGCAGAAACCGGCACGCTCCGCCAGTGTGCCTGACTCAACTTCCTTGATGGTGATCACTTCGCCTCCCCCGCCGGCTCTGGCGAGCCGAGTGCGACGCGCAGGCCGTTGGCCGTCACCTGAAGAATTTCAACACTTGTGTCATCAAGACCACGGGCGCTCAGCAGACGAGCCAGCTCAAAGGAGCTCGCCGTGGAACGAATCTGGAAACTTGCCTGGTTCACCTCAATCAGCCTCGGTGTAAGTGACTGCAGGGGACCCAGTCCGGATTCCAGTGCACGTACGAGCCCGTCCAGACCGGCAGAAACCCGGTCGCCCTCGACGACGAGTTCAACGACTCGCGTGGAGAACGCCCGTTGGCGCAGTTCCTCGGCAAGCAGCGCGCGAAGACTGTCGCTGATGATGGCAACGGCGTGGCGCAGAGCCCTTTCACCGGCATCTCTGGGTGAGGAACCGGCACCTCGGCCGCTTGAGGTCAGGACCCCGATCGGTCGATCCGCATCGACCCAGCCCAGTTCGACGCGCAGCGTCGCCCCCGCTGTCGACATCCCGGCATCTGCCACAAGCCGTCCCGCCATGGGGATGGGTGACTGTGTTGGCAGCACGGTAGCAGAGCCAAGGATTATGATGTCCGCCCGGCCGCGATCGATGTCGGATTCCTCGCCGGAGGCGACGTCAAGCAGATCCGTCATGCCCGCAACGATGGACCTCATTTCCGTACGCACCACGCCCCACGCCAAGCGCTCGGAACCAAGCGACTCATCCGCCACACACAGCACGCGCGGCAGTCCAGCGCCAATCGCCGCCAGTTCCAGGGCAGCCAACTGCTGCTGCAGCTGCCCCAGGTCGACAACAGCGTCGACCATGACCTGACAACTGCCGTCATTGCCGGCACTCTGCGCAACAAGTTCATAGGAACGAACATATCCCTTTGTGACGCTGAGAATTCGATCATCGATGACAGCGTAGTTGCTGGTCTTTGTGGCTGACGTGATCAGGATGCCGACGCCCTCCTCAACCGCCTCCCTCAGGGCTGCGTGTCGAGCCCGCTCACAGGCAGAAACGACGTCTCCTGAATACACCGTCGCGTTACCCTCGGCACGCACCTTATGGGTTACGTCGCCTGCATCCACAGACCATGCAGCGCCGACCAGCAGCAGAGGCAGCAGCAAAAGCGTGATCAAACCACCTCAGAATTCCATGCGAACTGCGTTCTGCAGTTCGCGGATGATGAGCAGGGCCTCGGCACCGGACACGGGTGCCTCCGGCCGAAACAGGCCGGTCACCGGGTCGGGGCGCATGATACCACGATCAACGCTCAAGGCGATGGCATTGTAGCTGAAGTGACCTTCACGCACGTCCGCGAAACGGCTCGATTCTCCGACGTACCGGGTCGGCAGGTCATCGTCATCGGTAAGCAGGGAAAGGATTCCTTCGATAACCCGCGCGAAGTCTGCCCTCGTCACCACTGCATCCTCGCCAAAACTCCCATCAGGCAGTGGCTCGAGTCCGGGAAGTCCCAACTGAACGGCCCGCTGAACCCACGGATCCGCCCCCCCCTTGATCCGACCGGGGCGGAGCACGTCC
>JAQCJA010000631.1 GCA_027593305.1 bacterium | reverse complement strand
GGTCAGGTCTTTCGCCAGATGGCCCAGGAGGCCGGTGTATCCCTGGCGGAGTATGGCCGCCGGGCCGAGGCGGATGCTGCCATCGATCGACAGCTCGATGCGCGCATGGTGGAGCTGGCCTGCGGGTCAGAATCCGGTTGTGTGCTCGAGGGGCGGCTCATGGGTTGGATGGTGCATCGGCGTCAGCTGCCGGCGCTCAAGGTGTGGATCCATGCGGATACGGAGACACGGGCTCGGCGGGTGTCATCGCGCGATGATCAGGACCTGCCGCAGGCGCTGGCGGCGATCCTCGAGCGGGAGAACTCGGAGCGCCTGCGCTACGCCCTGCACCATGAGATCGATCTCACCGATACCTCCATTTACGATCTCGTTCTCGATTCCGGACTCGCTGCCGCAGACGAGTTGCAGGCCCAGGTGCTGACGGCCCTCGCGCGTATGGTGTCACCGTGAGACTCTCCGGCCGTCGGATCCTGCTTGCTGTCACGGGCGGCATTGCCGCCTACAAGGCACCCCTCATCCTGCGCTTGCTGCAGGAGGAAGGGGCGCAGGTGCGTGTTGTGCGCACGCGCAGTGCCGCAGAGTTCGTCACCGACACGACCCTTGCCGTGCTCTCCGGACATCCCGTGCACAGTGATCTGTTTGCCGCCACAGCGGAATACCCCGTGCTGCACGTGGGACTGGCCAAGTGGGCGGATCTGTTCCTCATCGCACCGGCCACAGCCAACCTGCTGGGCAAGCTGGCGGCGGGCATTGCCGATGACCTGCCGACGACGATCTACCTCGCCTGCCCGGCACCTGTCCTGCTGGCGCCGGCGATGGAAGAACAGATGCTGCAGGCCCCCCGGGTGCGGGCCAGCATGGACACACTGCGCGATTCTGTCGGCTGGGTGGAACCCGAAACGGGGTATCTCGCCTCCGGGGCATCGGGCAAGGGACGTATGGCAGCGCCGGAGCGTATTGTCGAGGCCGTTGTCGATCTCCTCAACGGGCGCACCCGTCACGAGCCTGCAACGGGCGATCTGGCGGGTCGGAAGATCGTCGTCACCGCCGGTCCAACCGTGGAGGATCTCGATCCGGTCCGTTTTCTGACGAACCGCTCCACCGGCAAGATGGGTTATGCCATGGCTCGCCGGGCCCACGCTCGTGGTGCCGCAGTGCACCTGATCACGGGGCCGACGAATCTGCCCCCGCCGATGGGGGTGGAAGTCACCCCTGTGCGGTCGACACTGGAGATGCTGGCGGCGGCGACGGCAGCCTTCGTCGCCGCCGATGCGGTGATCATGGCCGCCGCCGTGTCGGACTATCGGGCGCAATCGGTGGCGTCGCAGAAACTCAAGCGCAGTGGGGCGACATTGTCCATCGAGCTGGTTGAGAACCCCGACATTGCCGCCATTCTTGGCGCCGACAAGGGTGATCGTTTCGTTGTCGCCTTCGCCATGGAGACGGAGGATGGTCCGGCCCGTGCCCGTGACAAACGGGCGCGCAAGAATGCCGATCTCATCGTGCTCAACAATCTGACCGATCCTGGCGCCGGTTTCGGTACCGAAACGAATCTGGTGACCCTGATTGATGCGTCGGACAAGGAGACGCGATTGCCGCTGCTGAGCAAGGACGACGTCGCCGACCACATCCTGGATGCCGTGGCAGAAGGCCTCGCCCGCCGGCGGCAAGGTTGACTGGCAGCAGCGCTCCCGGCATGTTCACGGCCCCTATGGCCGAAGATCCTCCCGATACCGACTTCGACGCGACCCTGCGCGACATCCGCCGCAGTCTCGATGACCTGCTCGCATTTGAGGGGCGCTATTTCATTGTGCCCGAAGCGTTTACGGCTTCTGATCCAGGGCCCGTGCAGGCCCCGGCAGGACCGTCTGCGGCGGACTTTGCTGCCGCTGCCGATGCCGACAATGCCACCGATGCAACCGATGCAACCGATGCAACCGATGCAACCGATGCAACCGACCTGGAGACGTTCCATCAGCAGATCTGTGCATGCGTCCGCTGTCCACTGGGGACGACACGGACGCGTTTCGTCTTCGGCTCGGGCAATCCCACAGCCGACATCATGTTTGTCGGCGAAGCGCCGGGCCAGGAGGAGGATCGTCAGGGGCTGCCTTTTGTCGGAGCCGCTGGCGAGTTGCTGACAAAGATCATCGGTGCAATGAAGCTGTCCCGCGATGACGTCTACATCTGCAACGTGCTCAAGTGTCGACCGCCCAACAACCGTGATCCGCAGCCCGACGAGGTCGCCCGTTGCGAACCTTATCTGCAGCGTCAGATTGAACTGGTGCAGCCGCGCGTGATCTGTTGCCTGGGCCGGCACGCCGCACACGCGCTGCTGAAGACGGATGCACCGTTGTCCCGATTGCGTGGCAAGCTGCACGAATACCAGGGGATTGCTCTGGTGGTCACGTATCATCCGGCGGCGTTGCTGCGCAATGCCGAGTACAAACGGGCCGCCTGGGAGGATGTGAAGTGGGTACGCAAGCTGCACGATGGCATGGAGCTGTGAGGCGATGAACGGACCACAAGGCAACGGCCCCGGCGCTGGCGACTACGGTCGGGACTACGGGCCGCCCCCGGGATCACAGGTTGGTCATGGGGGCGGGCCACCAGCAGACCGCTCCCTGCTGGATCGTATGCCCCCGCAGGCGGTCGAGGTGGAGCGTGCGGTCCTGGGGGCCATGCTGATCGATGGCCGCGCCGTAGGCCGGGCTGTCGAACTGCTTGAAGAAGAGGCCTTCTACCACCGGCCACATGGCCGCATCTTCACGGCCATGATCTCGCTCTACGAACAGAACCAGGCTGTGGATCAACTGACGGTGAGCGAGGAGCTCAAACGTCGGGGGCAACTCGATGAGGCGGGGGG
>JAQCJA010000630.1 GCA_027593305.1 bacterium | reverse complement strand
GCGATGCGGTAGGAGACCTCTGCCTGGGCCGTTTCCGGCAACTGGGCCAGAATACCGGCAGCCTGCTGCGGCTCCAGTTGCGACAGGATCAGGGCGATGGTCTGCGGATGCTCGTGCGAAATGAAGGGGGCGATCTGTTCGGCGGGCACGTTCTTCAGCAGATAGAAGCCCGATGATACCGAGCTCAGGACACGATCGAGGATCTCCTGGGCCTTGCGGGGCCCGACGGCTCTCTCCAGTGCGCCCCGGGCGAAATCAACCCCGCCCTGGCTCATATACTCGCCGGCAAGCAGATGCTGTTCGAACTCGGCAAGGACCTCATCCTGCACAGCGACGGGCAGATGCTTGAGTTCGGCGATGGTGTGAGTGATTTCCTCGATCTCATAATCGGTGAGAAATTTCATGATGTCGGCGGCGCCTTCCTGGCCGAGAGCGACCATCATGACGGCCACTTTCTCGCGCGGCGAAAGCTCTGTCTCCGCCTCTTCCTGCTGCCGCAGTTTCTCTTTGGCGACGTAGTCCCTTTTCTCGCGCATCATAATCTCTCCGGTAATCCCTCTGGGTATCTCACGGTCGCCCATCCGGCCCTGGATCGGGCAATATGTTCCGCTCGCGGAGCAGGATGTTCCCGCTGTCGGCGAGTTGAGGACCGGCTGCTACAGTGAATTGGAGTCATCACGGGCACCTTCGCCGACTCCCTGGCCAGCAACATGCAATCGCGGGGCCAGCAACGATTGCGTGTGACCCTTGCTATTGCCCTCGGCCCGGAGCTATATTCAGCAAACCTCCAGTAAAACAAGTAGTTCCCCAGTATTCTCCTCCCCCCTGCAGCACCCCGCGCCCCCTCCCCGGGCCCACCGCGGTGAGCCGGCATTGGCCCGGCTTCCTGGAGTTGAGGGATGAGTATGTACGGCTGGGACCTGCAGGTTGTTCCCGGACCACCAAGAGCTGATCTACAGAGACGCGTCCTGGAAGAGTGGCTGAGCAATCCCTTTCTCGATGACGACGCCATGGCGCTGTCGCTGCGACTGGGGGATCCTGTCGCCGCTCTCGAGGATGCACTGATATCTCTGTGCGGCACAGGGTTTCTGCGGGCCACGGGCAGCGGCTTCATGCTGGCTCTGGACCTCGGTGGTACGCTGCCCACGTTGGCGCCATCGAATGTGGTTGCCTGTGCCGAGGCTGCCGCCGGATACGCGGCGACGAGCCCTCCCGTCGACACGCCGCAGACCACGCTACATGACGGCGCTTCGGTGCAACTGGCCTCGTTGTCTGGCGCCATCGCCATCGATCCAATGACGGAGGTCGACGTCGACGAAGGTGACGAGCTTCTCGACCTGCTGGCGCTGGACGACCGGGCTGATACGCTGACGCGAGAGATCGAACAGACTCTCGCCGGACTGCTGCCAGGAAAGGACATCGCCGGATCCGATCTGATTGAGGCATTGCCCTTTGGCATGATCGTCCTGTTGCCCACAGGGGCTCGAGAAATGGTGAATCTCCGGGCCGCCGATATGCTGGGTGTGACTCGGGGGCAGGTTGACGGGGCGACTTTCGAGATGATCACCGGCGTGAATCCATTGTCGGCGCTCGACGCAGTGGTGCCGCTGTCCTTTTCGTTGACGGAGCCCCACTCGATCGAGGTGACTCTGCGGGGCCATCGCCTGCCATCGGGTGAGGTGATTCTCATTCTGCTGCGCGACGTTTCGCTGCTCGAAGAGGTTTCGCAGATTCAGGCAGAAGTGCAGGAGGAACTCTTCCAGCGGTTGAAGGCAGAGGTTGTTGAGCCCCTGGCGATGGTTGAGCGGTTTCTCGATAAGCCCGATGCGGACCGGCTCGTGCAGGCGCGCATCGCCATGGAACAGATCAACTGGTTCCTGCAGGAATTTTTCCTGCGGGGCGGTGAGGAGAACTGAGGCAGCCCATGGTGATGGACAGCAGAAACCTGCACAACGACGAAGACGGCAGAGACAAGCGGCCTGACGCAAAGGCTGCCCCTTCTGCCTCGCTTCCTGTCACGCTTCCTGTCGTCGCCGAAGCCGTGCCCGGTGTCGATCTGGAGGAACTGCTGACCCAGCTGGCGCAGGGGGAGGGTCCCCAGCAGGTACGGGCCGCTGAACAACTGCGGATCCTGGTGCCCAGCGATGAAGGCATCGAACGGCTGTGTGCCATCGTCGAGGACACGACCGATCCACGCCGTCTGCCAGCCCTGCAGGTGCTCGGTTTCCACCGCCAGTGGCTGTCCAGGAATTCACAACTGGAGCGTGTTGTGGTGTGGGTCCGGATTGAAGCCGACCCTGAGGTGGCGACGGCCATCGCCTGGCTGTTGCGGGGCCGCGACGTGTTGCAGGAGTTGCTGCTGCATCCGGTGATGGGTGTCTCGCGTGAGGCGGCCATTGGCATGCCCGTCGGGGCGGCGACCCTCGATGCCTTGCTCGATGCTCTGCTCGTCGGTCGAGGCACCGACATCGACCGAATACTGACGCAACGTCTGATGACGCTCCATCCCAGTCTCACGGCACCGGCGGTGCATCACATTCTCGGAGTGGCCGACCGTGTCACAGGTGATGCCTTGCGCCACGTACTGGGTTGCCTGCCGCAGCAGCCATTGTTCGAGCTGTTCGTCGAGGGGCGCAGTCGTCCGGCGTGGACCGCCGAGCCTTCTGCGGCGGAGACCGAACAACTGCAGCGCTGGCATCATGTGGCCCGATTCGCGTCACAGGTGCTGCTCAGTACACCCGCAGCCGAACTGATCCGTTACCTGGTGAACCGCAGCGCCGCAGATGACACTTTTTCCAGGCGTCACGCGTCCTTCATGAAGGATGCCATGGCCAACACAGTAGACGTCCTGGGGCCCGAAATGCTCA
>JAQCJA010000037.1 GCA_027593305.1 bacterium | reverse complement strand
GCGGGTTCACCCCGAAGCGGCGAAGTCGGAGACGGAGGAGTTCATCGAGGGGTATCGGCGGGCGTTGATCCGCGTACAGGGGGTCAACACCTGGACCCACGAGCCCTGGGAGATCGCGCGCGACGTGTTTCATCCCGAATTGGAACGGCGCTGGGCCAAGGCCAAGATGGAGCGCATCGCAGATATGTTCGAATATCCGCGCATGTTCCTCCTCGATCGGGACATCATCCACGGTGTTGCTCTCGATCTGGCGCTGCGGCAGGGCCATAACATCGAGCCGGTCAGCTTCGCTGACGCCCTGCATGACTATCGGGATGCCCAGCGGTTTGATCCCCGACCCCTGATGACGGAATTCTGCAAGGGCATCGTCACCAAGCCCAGGGCCGTCTTTCTGACGACGGTTGTTGATCTGGGTGCGGCAGGGCTGCGAGGCTTCTTCCACGCCTATCGTGACAACGTCATGGAGGCCCA
Source organism: bacterium (assembly GCA_027593305.1). Classification (GTDB taxonomy): domain Bacteria; phylum Latescibacterota; class UBA2968; order UBA8231; family UBA8231; genus UBA8231. The sequence continues at coordinate 17,066 of JAQCJA010000037.1, read as the reverse complement.
CGACCTGATCCACGCTCTGTGGTCGTATCTCGTGTCGCTGTCTTCCGATCCAGCGGGTGTGTACAGCCGCGTTGGCAAGTGCCGGGCCCTGTGTCGGCCCCCGGGGGCCAGGATCGCCGGCGGGCGCGCCCGCCCGAGCGAGAACGTAGCGGCCCCCGTCGGTGATCTCGACCGGGAGCTGGCCGGCATCCTCATACGTCTGGATCGCCGCCCCGACTATCGCCAGAAGTCGCGCGAAATCGTCGGGCTCGGTGACACGGCCCGTGAGGAACTGCTGGCGGTGATCACCCATCACGGCCTTGCGGAGACCGATGAGTGGGCGACGTTCAAGATCAAGAAGCAGGTGATCGTTTCCTGCGCCTGTGAACTGCTGGACGAGATCGATGGGGGTGACCGGGATACGCTGGCGCAACTGGGTGATCGCAGGCGCGTCCACGAAGATGAGGCCATCATCAAACTGCTTGTCGATCATCCGCATCGGCAGACGAGTGATCCCAGTGGCGTCCTCCTGTACGCCCGATCCTACGCCCGAACTCTGGCCACTTTCGGCGCCTCCGACCCGGATGCCAGCTTCCAGCTGGCCAGCGTCCTCGTGCGGCTTGATCTCAGCGATGCCTACGAGGCCTTGCTGGCCCGCATCCCGAGTCTGGGGCCGCCTGCTGTTTCGGCTCTGTACGAAGTCCTGGATCAGGTGTCGGAGCGCGACGAGCGCCGCCGCCCGATTCTGCAGCGAGCCCGGCAACTGTTGGGAAGCATTCTGCTGGAGAAAAAACAACGTTCCCAGGCGTCGCAGCGGGCCCTGCGCGTCAGTCAGGGGGTGCCGGTTTCCGAGCTGTCGGCCGGCGCCGCCGACAACGACAGGGGTGGTGTCGCGGCGCAGGTGACACCGGTGGACGGTTTCGTCAGCCTGTACCGTGAATTGCTGACAGGCACCGCCTTTCTGCAGCGAGGCGGCCTGGATGGAACCCAACCGGCAGCCGCCGATGGTGAGCAGGCAAACGACGAGGAACACGGATCGGGGGCAGAGGTTTGAGCAAGGCGCAGAAAAATGCCGGGATCGTTCTGACGCTGTTGTTGCTGACGTCGTGCTGGCCCGGGGGGCGACCTGCGAGCGGCGTTGATATCTCCGTGCGCCTGCATCAGGTCCTGTCCGAATGGGGCACGCAGGATACCGTGACGGTCGCCGGGTTCCGTCTGACCGATGGCAAGACCTCAGCGGCAACGGCAGCGCTCGACGAGGCGCTGTTGTCGGCTGCGGCTCACGCCGGCGTGACGGTCCGTCCCGATGCCGGTATCGCCGGTGCCGCCAGCAGTGCCCAGATCAAGTGGCCCGCCGACAGTCAGTTGCCGCGCGACTGGCAGCAGTTGCCGGGCGACCTGCTGGCGACAGGCCTGGTGCGCACCGAATCACCCTGGATTTACCTGCGCCTGGCCCTGGCCGACGGGGGCACGGGCGTCCTGCAGCATACCGCCACGATCCGTCTGGCCGAGCGTGATCTGGCAGAGCTGGTCGCCGCACGTCAGGCCCGCACGTCAACGCCGGTGCTGGTCCGGCTGCCCGATCTCGACATCGAGCTTCATATCCTCGTGCGCCGCGATGAGGGTGGCTTTCCTCGACTTGTCGAACTTCAGGAGGGTGGTCAGCTCGAGGAGGGCGACCGCCTGCAATTGCGCTTCCGCAGCAGCCAGGACTGCGAGGTCTATGCCTTCCTCTATCGTTCCGATGGGGAAAGCTCCGGTCTGCACAGCGGCCCCGTGTTCGCCGATCGCTGGATCTACGCACCCGGCGAGAATTCCTGGGAAAGTCTGGTGGCAGGCAATGAGGTGTACTCGCTGTACTTTCTTGCCGCGCACAGTGTCGAGGACGACAAGGGTTCGATGTGGGAGGATCTGACGCAACTGCAGACCCAGGGCCGGATTGAGAAATTCCGCGGTACCGATCTCGTGGATGCCGTCGTCGTAAGTATGCTGCAGCGGACGGCGGCGGGTGATTCCGTGGTGCTGACTCGCGGACGTGACGGGATTGAGATCGGCCCGACAGAGCGCTTTGTCTACACCGACGGCACCAGTTTCGACAGCAAGGGCGAACTGTTCACCGGGCAGGTGGTGGCGCGGGCCTACAGCGTCGAAGTGAAGTTCCGTTGATCTACTTCGATCACAACGCGACAACGCCCATACGCCCCGAGGTGTTGCACGCCATGGAGCCCTACCAGACCCGCGCCTTCGGCAATCCCTCGAGCATCCACGCCGCGGGTCGTCAGGCTCGGGCCGCCATCGATGTGGCGCGGGCGCAGGTCGCTGTCCTGATAGGGGCATCCTCCGATGAGGTGCAGTTCACCAGTGGTGGGACCGAAGCGGACAACTGGGCCCTGCACGGTCGGCACTGCGTCACAACCTCCACGGTCGAGCACCCGGCCGTACTGCGTGCCGCCGAGGCCCTGCAGCAGGGCGGCGCCAGGGTGCAATTCGTTGCTGTTGGCCCGGATGGGCGTCTCGACCCGGCGGCCGTACTCGACGCCATCGACAGCGACGAAACCGATCTGGTATCACTGATCCTGGCCAACAACGAGACCGGCACGGTGCAACCGCTGGCAGAGATCGGATCCGTTCTGCGCCAGCGTGGCATCCCGTTTCACATCGATGCCGTGCAGGCTTGTGGCAAGATCCCCGTTGATGTCGAGATGCTTGGTGCGGATCTACTGTCGCTGTCGGCGCACAAGATCAATGGCCCCAAAGGGGTCGGGGCCCTCTATGTCCGTCACGGCACAGCGCTGTCGCCGCTGATGCACGGCGGCGGCCACGCCCAGGGCTTGCGTGCAGGTACGGAGAATGTTGCTGGAATCGTGGGCTTCGGCGCGGCGGCAACCTTGCGCCTGCAGGAACTGGCGGCAGATGGGCTGCGGTTGACGGCTCTGCGCGATCGGTTGAGGGCGGGCCTGATGGCAGCGATTGAGGACGTTGTTCTCAATGGCAGCCAGGCGCACTGCCTGCCGGGAACGCTGAATCTGTCCTTCCGCCGCATCGAGTCCGAATCGATTCTGCTTGGACTCGATATGGAGGGCATCGCCGTATCCGGCGGCTCGGCGTGTGCTGCAGGCAGTGCAGTGCCATCACACGTACTGCTGGCGATGGGGATCGAGCCACGTCTGGCTTCCGGTGCCGTGCGTTTCAGCCTTGGATACGGCAATGACGCAGACCAGGTGGACCGCGTCATTGCCGTGTTGCCGCCGATTGTGGCGCGGCTGCGCGCGCTGTCGGTGTACTAGACGACGGCGGCAATCGCCAGGCACAGACCATCGACGTTGGCAGCCGTGATGCCGGCAACATTGATGCGCCCGGAGCCGACAATGTAGACCGCGTGTTCGCTGCGGAGTTTCGCCACCTGCTGCTGTGTCAGTCCCGAAAACGAGAACATGCCACGTTGATCGGCGATGTAGGAGAAGTCGCCGGCGCCATGTTCCTGCAGCTTGTCCACAAGTAAGGTGCGCATGCCGTTGATGCGCCCACGCATCTCGGCCACTTCCTCCTGCCACTGGCTCTGCAAGGTGGCGTCGGTGAGAATCTCCGTGACGATCGCTGACCCATGGGCGGGGGGATTCGAGAAGTTCGTGCGCACACAGACCTTCAACTGGCTGAGCACGTTGGCCGCCGTCGTCACGGTTGGTGTGACCACCGTGAGGGCCCCGACGCGTTCCTGATAGAGACCGAAATTCTTCGAAAAGGAACTGGCGATCAGCGCCTCAGGGACGATTTCGAGCAGGGCCCGCAGCCCGGCGGCATCCTCTTCGAGACCGGAGCCGAAGCCCTGGTAGGCGAAATCGACGAGCGGCAGCAGGTCCTTGTCGACGAGAGTGTGGCCCACGCGCTGCCATTGCTCCAGGCTCAGATCTGCACCGGTGGGGTTGTGACAGCAACCGTGGAGCAGCACCATGTCGCCAGCGGCGGCCCTTTCGAGGGCAGCGATCATGGCCTCGATATCGACGCCGTGGGTGCTGCTGTCGTAGTACGCGTAGCTGGCCGTAGTCAGCCCGGCGGCGGCGAAGATCTTGGGATGGTTGGCCCACGTCGGCTCGCTGAGCCACACCGTGGCGCCAGGAAACTGGGCATGCACGAAGTCACCGGCAATGCGCAGGGCGCCGGTGCCGCCCGGGGCCTGTACCGTCGCGCAACGAGGGCGCAGCGCAGTCTCGGCCTCACCAAACAGCAGTCGACGCACGGCCTGGCCGTACTCGGCGGTGCCATCGATGGGCAGATAACGCTTGTTCGTTGATGTGGCCACAATCCGGGCTTCGGCGGCATGCACAGAGGCCAGCACCGGTGTGGAGCCCTGGGCATCGCGATATTCGCCGACGCCGAGGTTGATCTTGGCAGGGTTGGGGTCGGCGTCGTAGGCGGCGGACAGTCCAAGGATGGGGTCGGGCGGGGCAGCCTGAACAGTGTCGAGCACTAGATTCTCCTTTGATAGACGCAAAAACGTATGCTTCCATCTGACGTTTCGTCAACGATGTGCCATGCCTCCTGGTCCCAGGCAGGGAAGTGGGCGTCCCCTTTGACCCGGTCCGGCACATGGGTCAGGATCATTTCGTCCGCCAGTGGCAGGGCCTCCCGGTAGACCCCCTCCCCACCACACACATAGACCACGCGGCGCTGAGTTTCGCGACAGTGGTCGAGGGCAGCCGCCAGACCTTCGAAGCGCAGCACACCAGCGGCCAGCGGGTATGCCGCGTTGCGTGTCAGCACCAGATTGGGTCGCTTTGGCAGGGGGCGTCGCGGAAAGGACTCGTAGGTACGCCGGCCCATGATACACGGGTGTCCGGTGGTTGTGCGCATGAAGTGCTTCATGTCGCTCGGGTAGCGCCAGGGAAGGTCGCCGTCGCGGCCAATCACAAGGTCGGGGGAGACGGCAGCAATGAGCGAGATCTTCACTGCTTACCGGGGATGGAAGAAGAGCTCGAGGTCAGAGCGTGCCGCCACGCGCGCCTCCTGAGCGGTGCCATCGTAGATCACGCGGCCCCCATCGAGCATGACGAGGCGTCCGTCGAGGCGCTCGATGCTGAGCAACTCATGGGTGACAACGATGAGAGTCGTCGCCTGGCGTTCGTTGAGTGTCAGCAACAACCGATCGATCCCTGCTGCCGTGATGGGGTCGAGGCCGGCGCCGGGTTCATCACAGAACAGGATTTCGGGCTCCAGAGCCATGGCCCGGGCAAGGGCAGCCCGCTTGCGCATGCCGCCGGAGAGTTCGCTTGGCATCCTGTTGGCCGAGCCCGCCAGTCCGACACGCTCCAACCAGGCATCGACCACGTCCTGCACCAGCCCGGGTTCGGCGCTTGTATGCATCTGCAGGGCCAGTCCAACATTCTCGCCGACCGTCAGCGAGCCCAGCATCGCACCATACTGGAACATGACGCCCACGCGTTGCAGCAGGCTGTCCCGGTTGTCTTCTGCCAACTCATAGAGGGATTCTCCCAGCAACTGAACCAGTCCCGCACGCGGCGGCACCAGGCCAATGATCGCTTTGAGCAGCGTGCTCTTGCCGCAACCGGAGCCGCCGACAATGCAGGTTACGTCGCCGCGATCCACGGCCAGCGTGACACCATCGAGAACCGGGGGCGCATCCTCGGCATAGGCGACCTGGAGATCGCGGACCGCAACGACCTTGCCGGCCATGGCGGGAGAAGTCATCGCAAGTAGAACAACAGTCCCCAGACCAGATCCAGGACAATGATGGAAAAGATGGCCGAGACCACAGCCGCCGTTGTTGCCCGACCGACACCGGCAGCACCGCCGCGGAACTGCAAGCCTCGGTGGACGGAGACGATGGTGATGATCCAGGCAAAGGAGAAGGACTTCACCAGGCCTGTGATGACGTCCTTGAGCAACAGGGCATTCTGCACCCGGTTGATGAACGTCGCTGGTGAAATGTCGAGAGACAGCACGCCGGTCGCCGTGCCACCAGCAAGGCCGATGAAATTGGCCATGACTGTCAGCATGGGAACGGTCAGCAGCATCGCCCACATCTTGGGCACGGCGACAAAGTGCAGCGGGTTGAGGGCCATCGTGCGCAGCGCATCCAGTTCCTCGGTGAACTTCATGGTCGAGATCTCGGCGGCGAAGGACGAGCCCGAGCGACCGGCGACCATGATCGCCGCCATCAGTGGGCCAAGCTCGCGCGTGATGCCAATGGCCAGCAGGTCAGCGACGAGAACGTTGGCGCCAAACTGGCGCAGCTGCGCAGCTGCCTGCAGGGTTGAAACGCCACCGATGAGGAACATGATCACGGCGACGATGGCGACACCATCGGCGCCAACCAGCGTCGCCTGCTCGATGAACGCGCCCGGCCGGATGCCGCGACGGCGTACCAGAGCCACCACGGATGCCCACGTCAGATCCGAAGCCAGGTAAAGGAAAGACATGATGGCACTTACGTCCGCATAGGCACGCTCGCCAATGCGGTCGAGGAATCCCGGATCGGGGTCTGCAGCCACACGGGGCGGGGCGGCAGTGGCGCCCTGTACGGTGCTGGCGAAGGCGCTCAGACTTGCGGGAAGATCGACCAGAGAGACGTCGCGTATTCGCGGCGGGGCCAGAGTCGGCAGTCGGCGCAGCCAGACGGCGCCGACGGTATCCAGCTGGGTGAGCCCGGACAGGTCGACGACGATCTGCGTATGCCCGCTGTCGCGCAGAAGCCGACGTGCCCGTACCGTGGACGCCGGTGCCGTGGCCACGGTGCAGACGCCCGAGACCCGCAGGCGACCGGTGGCATCTACGGGGGTCAGTTCCACGCTGGCAGCGGACGGATCAGAAGAAACGGGAGAAGCGCAGCAACAGTTGCTCACGCCCCTGCAGGCGACGCAGCGTCTGCTCGCGTTCCAGGTCGGCGACGATGTCGAGGTTGATGAAGCTCGTCAGCGCGATGCGCATGCGGTTCTCCCAGGTGAAGAACCAGTCACCCGTGTCGCGCGAAGTAATGAGGATGTCGAATTCGGAGTCGAGGTTGATGTAGCGCGCCAGGCGTGCATCCATGATCAGCAGTGCTTCCAGGCCTGTGTTCGAGGTGCTGCCCGTTTCCATCGCCTCGAGATTGCCCGTCGTCGCATTGGCCGCAACCTGGTAGAACTCAGTGCGCAGGTCCTGGCGGGCGCCGATGCCGAGGCGCAGGTCCATGTTGATGCCGAAACTGCGGACCAACTGGGAGTTGATGCCGATCCCTTCGCGCAGGGTGACCGGTGACAGGGAGGGCGCTGTGGTGAATTTGGTCAGGCTTCGCAGGGTGTCCGTATGGCCGTTCTGGCGGATGCGAATCAGGTCCCGAGGGCTGCTGAAACGGGTGTCCGTGGGGAATACCACAGAACTGACAACACCACGCACGTAGGGGCCGATACGCGGCGACAGGCGGTAGATATAGGTGGTCCGCACTTCGGCGCGATCCACGCCCTTGTTCAGATCCTCTCCCTCAACCTTGGACGCGCCCTCTTCGAGGATGACACGGATGCTGGCGAAATCGTGTTCCGTGTTGTAGCGCGTTCGGTTGAACATCTGCACGGCGAGGTTGAGGCTTGTCGGCCCCCTGGCAGCCGTCTGTTGCGAGGTGTTGAACTGCACCGACCCTGACAACTCGGTCTGCGACGTGACGGTGGACGTCGTGCGTTCGGCGAGTGATGTCTGCAGCACGGGGCGCGGATAGAAACCGATGAAATCACCTGTCGCCCCGTCGACGACAAGATTGCGCTGCGTCAAAGTGCCAGGGGACAACTGCACACTGAACTTGCGGATCGTGGTAACCGATTCGCCGACACGGACCACATGGTAGACACCGGGCCGCAGCAGCCAGGTGCGCACACGTTCGCCGCGCTCCTCCTCGATGCGGAAGCCGACGCCATAGGGCTCACCGTCGACTTCGAGGATCTCGTAGGTCTGATTGACGGAGGTCCGGGAGGCGTCGATGACATCGATGACAAGCGCCGCCCAATCCGGCTTCATGAGGGTCGTCTGCCCTTCGAGGACAGGAACGGTTTTGCGGATCAACTGGGATATGGCCCCCGAGCCTATGAGCACGTCGTACGTCCCGGGGTCGAGCAGGATGCCACGACCGGTTGAGGCCGACGCGATGCGTTCGCCATCGATGTAGACGGTATAGGGGGGCTCGTTGCCGAGTGGAACGCTCAGGGAGGGAACGAAGAGGAAGCCCTTGCCCTTTGGAATGAGAGTCGGGTCGCGCTGCAGCTGGGCATTGGCGGCGGGGGATGTCCAGCTGCTTTCATCCGCGTTGCCTGCAGCAAAGGCCAGCAGCAAGATTGCGAGCAGCAGGAGACAGGTTCGTCTCATCATCAATCCTTTGGTACCAGTTTTCCGGGTAGCAGCTGGTAGTCCAGTGTCTCCTGCGGCACACTTGCCGTGTCCTGCACGGAATCTTCGGTGGGGCTGCCTTCGAGCAACTCCGTCAGGTCGCGGCCCTCGAGGACGGCCTTGCGGTACAACAGGGCGCGGTCAAGGCCGTTGATGGCACGTTCCATGTTTTGCCTCAACAGCTCTCGCAGGGCCTGGACGGTAAATACCATGTCCGCATCGTAGACCTCGATTTCGTCCGGGTCGAACCGGTACTGCCAGAAGATCTGATTCTGCCGATCCACCAACTGCATGGTGATGTCGAGCCGCCCGAACCATCGGTCGCCGCTGTCGTAGCGCTCGATCGCATTGATCGTCCCCGTGAGGGTGAAGTCCGGGGTTGAGTTGAGGAAATTCTCCCGCACGTCGGAGAACAGTCCGGCGCGGCGCAGGTAGTCGGCGACGGCAGAGGTGATCATGTCCCCCGGGCGTACGGCCCACTGATTGAAGCGGTCGTCGTCGATCTCCTCGGGTGTCAGGCGGAAGATGATCTGATCGCGGTTATAGAGACTGGACACCGAGAAACGATCGATCTGCACGCGCAACTGGTAGGGTCGCTCGGAATTGGCCAGGTTCAGTCTGGCGGGCTGAGCTTCGATGATGAACTTGCGCCGGTCACGGATTTGGGCACGACCACCGAGCAGCTGACTGCATCCCCACGATGCGGCCAGCGCCAGCAGTATGAGTGCCGTCCACGCTCCGCGGCTGCAGGCGTAGCGGCTCACTGGTCGGCTCTCCCGCGGATCAGAATGGATGGATTTTCGCGAATGAGCTCTGTGGTTTCGCGCACGTTCAGCAAGGTCTCTTCCAGCGACGCCATGGCATCGAGTATGTCCTTGCGGCCCTGCAGCACGATCTGATCGATGTGCAGCGCCGTTGTGTCGATACGTCCTGTCATGCGGTCGAGATTGGTGACCAGTGCCGGCAGGGGACCCTCGAACTGCTGACGTAGGGCAGCCGTCGTCAGCCGCAGGTCGCGCAGCGCGTCGCGGGTATCCCCGGAGGCGGCCAGCGAATGCAGGGAGTCCATCGTCGCCTGCATGGCCTTTGTCGTGGCCGCCAGATTCTTCGTTACGGAAGCCAGGTTGGTGACGATCCTGTCGAGGTCGGCTTTGTTATCGCCAACGAGGGCCGAGGTGTTCTCCATCAAGTCGGTACCTGCATCAAGCAGGCGACCCATCTTATGCTGGTTGCCCGGGCCCGTCATCTCCGTCAAATTGATCAGCAGTCCCTCGATACGGGTCGTCAGAACGTCGGCGCGTTCTTCGAGACTGGACAGAAAGGTCGCCGTCGCCGGCAACGTGTCCCCATGGGCCAGGACGGGGGAATCCTGATCCCCCGGCTGCAACTCGATGTACTTGAGGCCGGTGACACCCTGGCTGTAGAGCAGCGCCCTGGTGTCCTGGCGGATCGCGTTGGGTACTTTCCGGGCCTCCAGCGAGATCTCCACGACAATGTCGCCGATGGCACGGGTCGAGACGCGCGCATCTTCCACGCGACCGACGGTGACGCCCTGGTATTTGACCGGATCGCCAGGCGTCAGGCCCCCGATGGAATCCTCAAACCTGATGTAGTAGACGACGCGCTGGCGCAGCAACTGCGCGCCGGCAACGATCAACAGGAATCCGCCCAGTACGCTCGCTGAGAATACCAGGAAAACGGCAAGGCGGACTTTCTGCGCCCGTGTGGCCATGCGATCCGATCGGGTTTGCCATGAGGTTGAATGTCGGCGTGTCTGCCGAAAGGGCCGCCAATATGATACATGGAGTGAACATGCGCCAGATTTGATCCACCTCCGGGCCTATCCGGCTCCTGCAGGGACGACATCGTAGGCGTTTGCCATGGCCGCGGCTGTGGGCCGGATCACACGCAGGGCCCGGGTCTCGATCTGCAGCGTTGCCGGCGTTGTTGCCAGAGGCTCGCCGTCGGCGTGCAGCAGATGCTGTCCATCCAGTGGCTCGAAGTGTATACGCCGGGTCCGCAGGACACGCACGGCAGGATGGTTGATGTGTCCCCCCCACAGAATGCGTGGCATGAGTGACAACAGGGTCGTTGTAGACAGCCCGCTGGCAACTAGGCAGACGTCGAAGCTGCCATCGTCAGGGCGGGCGTCAGGGGCAATGCGCAGCCCGCCGCCATAGGAACACGTGTTGGCCACGGCAACGAGAAAGACCTCCTGCTCTACTTCGCCGAAGTCGCCACTGAGATGTACACGCGGCGGGACATAGGTGCGCAGGTGACGCAGGCTCGCCAGCAGGTATCCCGCGGTTCCCGACAGGAGGGCATCCCCCCGTTCCATGATCTGACTGACCTCGGCGTCGAAGCCGAAGGCGGCCACCGTGGCAAACCAGCGGTCACCACACCGACCCAGGTCCATCGTGGTCGGTGTGCCATCCTGCAGCAGGCGTACGGCAGATGCAGGGGCGCGGGGAATGCTCAGGGCGCGTGCCAGATCATTGCCGGTGCCCTGGGGGATCACTCCGAGTGCGGTCTGTTGACGTACCAGGGACGGCAGGACTTCAGCGATCGTGCCATCGCCGCCGCAAACGATGACGGCATTGTGCTGGGCTCGCACGGCCTCGGCCGCCAGCTCTGTTCCGTGGCCGCGATACTCTGTCAGGCGGACGACGACCTCCTGACCTGTCTGTCGCAGTCGGTCGGCACTGGCGTGAGCCACCCGAAGGCAACGGCCCCTGCCGGCACACGGATTGGCGATGAGGGTCCAGGGAGAGTTCACGTGCACAAGATACGTCGGTGTCGGTGCCACTGACACCGCCCCGATCGGGGCCTACCTTGGCAGGTATGGACAATTCCGGGGGCGCCGACAAGAGTCGGGAAAAGACCAGGCAGGATGCATTGCGCCAGTCCATACGCAAGGCGAGCCGTCATCCGTACATCACCCGTCAACACCCGGGCGGCGATGTTGACAGTGTAGCATCTCAGGACCGCGCTTGTCCGGAGGCAGGGGACGAGGGTCCGGCGACGGAGGAGGGTCCGCAGACGGACGAAGAGAATCCTGGCTGAATTCCCCGTTACGTCTGGCTGTCGAGATCTTGTCATACAATCGCCCGCCCCCTATATTGCTGAGCCAACTAACCGTGTCGTAACTCATAGTTTCAACTGAGCTTAGGCGTTTTTATGGCGCCAGCCATCATGCCCGGGGCCGGCACGACTTTGCACCCAATCCACTCATGATTCGCAAGTACTACAAAGACCGCGTCCTGTTGGTCACCGGAGGTACCGGCTTTGTCGGTTCGGCGCTGATTGCCAAAGTGCTGGCAGATCTCGGTGACGAAGTGCAGCGAATCTACGTGCTCATCCGACCCCGTCGCCGTGCCGATGGCGGCGAAGTGGCACCCGCCGAGCGCCTCGAACAACTGTTCGAGACCACTTTGTTCGCGCACCTGCGCCTCGACCCGGTGCGCTGGGACCGACTGCGCGCCAAGGTTGTGCCGGTGGCCGTCGATGAGCGGCGCCCCGATCTCGGCTTGTCAGAGGAAGTCCGGCAGCGCCTGCTTGCCGAAGTCGACACAATCTTCAACAGCGCCGCCACCGTCGTCTTTGATGAACCCCTCGATGTCTCCGTGCAGGCCAACGTCGGTGGGCCGCAGGCTCTGTTGGAGTTGGCACAGGCAACCGATCGTCGAATCGATTTTGTCCACGTGTCGACGGCCTACGTCAACGGTCAGCGGAGCGGCAGGATTGCCGACGAGGCGTTGGCCATGGATCGCGACATGCGGCAGGTGATGGACGCCGCCAGCGGTGCGACCGTCGAATCCGGCTTCGACCCGGAGGCCGAGATCGCCGACTGCCAGGCCTTCTGCGTCAGGATCCGTGAGGAAGCCTTCTCAGAGGCGTTCGTCCGCGGGCTCAAGCGTGACATTCTGCGCCAGTACCCACGTACCAGCGGGCGCCGGATGACGCGCAAACGTCTCGAGGGCCTCGTTGCCGATCGACGCGAGAAATGGGTCGGGCGCCGCCTGGTGGAGGAAGGCATGCGTCGGGGCAAGGACCGGGGCTGGACCGACGTCTATACCTACACCAAGGCCATGGGGGAGCAATTGCTGTCCATACGCCGCGGCAAGGTGCCTCTCGTTATCGTCCGACCAAGCATCATCGAGAGCAGCCTGTCCGATCCGGAGCCGGGTTGGATCACCGGGCTGAAGGTGATGGACCCGTTGCTGGCTGCCTATGGCCGCGGTCTCATTCCCGATTTTCCCGCTCGGCCCGAGGTCGTCATCGATGTCATACCGGTTGATATGGTTGTCAACGGTTGTCTGGCGGCGGCAACGCAGGCAAGTGCTGGTCATGTGGAGGTCTTTCACATCGCTTCGGGCGGCGAAAACCCGGTACGAATCGGCGAGTTGTTCGACAGCGTGCGGACCCACTATCAGCGCACGCCGATGACGGATCTGGGGAGCGATCCACCGACGCTGCCTGTATGGAAGTATCCGAGCCTGCGCACGTTCCGCCTGCTTTTCCATCTGCGGCATCTCTATCCGATCCGCGCCCGCGAGTGGTTGCTCAACAACATGCCCGGACGCAAGCCGTCGCCGCGGCAGAAACGCTTGCTGCGCTCCCTGCGCGTGCGCCTGCAGCGGGTGCTTTACTACATCGATATCTACAGCCCCTACACGCACCTCGACTGCCAGTTTCAGACGGGCCGCACGCGTGCCTTGTGGGAATCGCTGCCGGCCGACGAGCGGGACATTTTCAGCCTCGATGTCATGCGCATCGACTGGCCCCGCTACATCGAGGACATCCATCTGCCTGGCATGCGGCGCCACGTTCTGCGGGATGAGTTTTCCGCCGACGCGGTCCTGCCCGAAGCGCCCGAAGAGCCCGGTGTGGAGGAGTCGCGCCTGCAGGACGAGGACGAAGTGCAGACCATCCCCGACCTCGTACGTTCCGCCTGTGCGCGGCATCCGGAGGCCATCGCCTGCGAGATTCAGCGGCAAGGCCAGTGGTCGAGTCTGACGTATGCGCAACTTCTGGAGCAGATCGAGGCGTGTTCCGGTCGTTGGCAGGTGCTGGGCCTGGTGCCCGGAGATCGGGTGGTCATTGTCGGCGACAGCGGTCCGCAATGGGTTGTCACGTACATGGCCGTGTCCTTCCTGGGCGGCACGGTCGTCCCCCTCGATCCCCAGACTCCTGCTGATGAGGTGGCGCGGATTCTGGTCTACACGAGTGCCGCTGGCCTGATTGCGCCCGCCGATCATCTCGAGCAGGCGTGCGCGGCCGGATCCTGGAAGGGGCTGTGCATCGATTGGTCCACGGGGCAGTCCCGCACCGGAGCCGCTGCCGGTCTCACAACGTACCGAGAGCCGGACATCAACAGTCAGATGGTGGCGTCGATCATTTTCACCTCGGGGGCTCGAGTGGATCCGCGTGGCGTCATTCTGACGCACGGAAACTTCGTCAGTGATCTGCTGGGACTCAGTGAGGTGCAGCGTCTTGACAGCGACGATCACCGGCTGTCACTGCTGCCCCTGCATCACGGCCTCGAATTCACCGGTGGCTTGCTGTTGACGCTGTGGGCGGGGGCCTCGACGACGTACTTCGACGCCCCACTGAACAGTCGTCGGATCCTCGAGACGATTCGCGATCGTAATGTCACGGCGCTGCTTGCAGTACCCCGCATCCTGAAAATCCTCATGGATCGCGTCGTGCGACTGGACGGGGGAACCGAGGGGCCGAATGCGGAGATCCTGCGGCGACTGCGACTGATCGTCAGCGGTGGCGCGCCTCTCGATGGCAATCTGGCCGACGCCTACACGCGTGCCGGGATGACGATCCATGACGGCTACGGCCTGACGGAGGCGGGACCCATCGTCACCGTCAGCCCGCGTGGCGGCAACCGCCGTGGCTCCGTCGGCCCGCCGCTGCCCGGCGTCGAGGTGCGCATCGCCGGCGACGCAGAGGATGGCGAGATTCTGGTCCGGGGCCCCACCGTCATGCGGGGCTACCTCGACCGCCCGGAGCTGACTGACCGGGTGCTGCGTGACGGCTGGCTGCACACGGGTGACATCGGCCGACTCGACGCCGATGGCTACCTGACAATCACGGGCCGAAAGCGCGACCTGATCGTTACCGGCGCGGGCAAGAATGTCTATCCTGCCGAGATCGAGGATCTCTACGCGGATCTGCCACACGTCGATGAACTGGCCGTCGTCGGCCTGGCTTCTGCGCGGACGCTGGGTGAGGAAGTCCATGGTGTCGCCGTCCTGTCGCGGGCGGCCCGGGATCTCGACATCGTTGCTGTAACCGACCTGATCCGCCTGCGGACCTATGCTGTGGCCCGTGATCTGCCGACCTACCAGCGCATCGCCCAGGTGCATGTGTGGCAACGTCCCCTGCCGCGCCTCGACGATGGACATGTCGATCGCGCGGCGCTGCGTGCGGAGTTGACCCGGGGTGCCGAGGTTGCCGATGGCGTCGACATCGCCGACAGCCTGGCTCCCTGGGAGCGGGCAGTCTACGAGCGGGTCAGCGAGCTCTCAGGTCTGGCGGTGACGGAGGTGGTGACACATGCAGATGCACCCCTCGATACGCTGATCAATTCGCTCATGGCAGCGGAACTGGCGGCGGGGCTGCACCGGGCCGATGCGGCGCGGATCGTGTTTGACCGAAATCACACGACATTGCGCCAACTCCTCGATGCACTGGGTCCGCAGGGATCGGCGCAGAGCCCAACTATGGAGACGGCAGCGGGCGCCTACTGGTCCACCAGCCTCGCGACGGCGACGAATCGGCGACGGGGCAAACGCCGGGTAACGGCATCCCTCCTTGGTAGCCTGGCGCGCTGTCTGCGCCAGAGCCGGGTTGTCGACGCCGACAGACTGCCCATGGACCGTCCGTATCTGCTGGCGGCAAGTGGCACACTTGATTTTTCCCTGGGGCCTGTGCTGGCTGCCCTCGGGCGGCACACGGACGATCTGGTCCTGCTCGTCGAGCGCGCGGGTGACCTCGGCGAAGAGTGCGACACGCGTTTGTGTCGGCACCTGGCCGACCACGTCGTTCTGGCAGAACATGCGCGCCTGGAGGACGGGCTGCTGGCCGTCGCCAATCGTCTGGGCCCCCGTTGTCCCCTGTTGCTGTTTCCTGAAGGTTTGCATGGCGCCAGTGATCGCGGTTCGGGTGCCTTCAAGTCCGGCATCGGCATGTTGGCCATCGAACTCCGTGTCCCCATCGTCCCTTTGTTTCTGCATGTTGCCGACGGCACGACCCACATTCATGTGGGAGATCCGATCGATCCTTTCGCCATCGGCACACAGCCGTCACAACTGACATCCTACGAGGTTTATCGCGAGGTCGCCGCCGCCGTTCGTGTGCGGTTGCGTGATCTGGCTCTGACGCAGAAGGTGGTCTGACGTGTATCCGTACTGGCTCGAAATCGGCTCGTTCCGTTTGCCCACCTTCGGCCCCATGGTGGTGCTGGGATTCCTCGCCGGCCACTACATCATCAAACGGGAATTCAAGCGCAATGGGCTCGACCCGGAGCTGTCGACGTCCCTGGTAACGGCGGGGATCCTGGGTGGATTGGCGGGTGCCAAACTGTACTTCGTGCTCTTTGAACTGCCCGCATACCTGACCTGGGGCGAGACGCTGCGCAGCCTGTTCTCCGGCAGTGGCCTGACCTTCCACGGTGGTTTTGTTGTGGCAGCGCTGGCGGTGCTGTGGACGATCGCTCGCCGTGGCGCGCCGCTGGCGGTGACGGCAGATGCCTGTGGCATGGCACTGACGATTGGCTACGCACTCGGTCGCATCGGCTGCCAGCTGGCAGGGGATGGCGACTATGGCATCCCCACGGATCTGCCCTGGGGCATGGCCTACCCCAACGGCGTCGTGCCGACGACGCAGATCGTCCATCCGGCGCCCGTCTATGAAACCCTCATGGGTCTGGGCATTTTCGGCCTGCTGTGGTCGACGCGACGTGCCCTGGGAGCCTACCGTCCCGGTCTTCTGTTCTGCCTCTACCTGATCCTCAGCGGAATCGCCCGCTTCAGTGTGGAGACCATCCGCCTCAATCCGGAGATCATCTTCGGGTTCACCGGGGCGCAGCTGTTCAGCATCGGCATCACGATCGCGGGCATCGGTATTGGCGCCCGCCTCCTCACGAATCGGCAAGGAGCCAGAGTTCCAGGTGAATGAGAAGACCCGCTATCCGCGCGTGTCAGCCTTCAGGAAGCCGGCTGACCTGCGCGCCTATTGTGCCAGCCTGAAGATTGATATTCCGTGTGATGACGAGATTCTCACCGCACCCGAATCGCCACTGTCCGCATCGATCGATGCAGGGGGTGGGCTCACCATCGGCAATCGTTATGCGATTCATCCGATGGAGGGTTGGGACGGGACCACGGACGGTATGCCGACGGACAATGTGCGGCGCCGCTGGCATAACTTCGGGATCTCGGGCGCCAAATTGATCTGGGGGGGCGAAGCGTGCGCCGTCACACCCGAGGGACGGGCCAATCCGAATCAGCTGATGTGTCGCACCGAGACGGAAGCCGGCATCGTTGAGTTGCACGACCTGCTGGTGGCGGCCCACAAAGAACGATTCGCCTCGACGGATGGTCTTGTTGTCGGCCTGCAGTTAACCCACTCGGGCCGTTTCTGCCGGCCCTTTCGCAAGGACCGACTCGAACCGGCCATCGTCTATCGCCATCCGCTCCTGGATC
>JAQCJA010000629.1 GCA_027593305.1 bacterium | reverse complement strand
CCCTACGTGAGCTGCCTGCAATCCACGAGAAGACGGACGATTCGTTCAGCGTCTGTTGTCCGGCACACGCGGATCGGTCCCCGAGCCTGTCGGTGAGATTGAATCCAGGTGGCGTCTGCCTGGTTCATTGTTTCGCCGGATGCGATACACGCGACGTGCTGGCTGCCGTGGATTGCACCCCCCGCGATCTGTACGCGGACACCCCCGAACGGCGACGCGCCCAGCAAACCGCGGCCCGCGTAATAGCTGCGCCTCCAGATCCAAACCTCGTCGCCCTCCGCAACGCGGAGTATGACGCCTGTCGATCTGGGTGGCTGGATGCCTGCCGGGATGTCGCCGCCACCATCGTTGATTCGGCGGCACGTCAACACCGCGAACGGGAGCGATACGTACCCCGTGGACCTGTCACGCGGAGGGTGCTGAGATGATCGCCCCCCGTGTCTGGACCGCGAGCGAACTTTTGAGGGAGGAACACCCCGAACCCGTTTTCATTGTCGAGGATCTGCTGCCTGTGGGCCTGACCATCTTGGCTGGTCGCCCGAAGTCGGGCAAGTCGAGGGCCGCCCTTGACCTGGCCGTGAACGTCAGCACTGGCGGCACCTTCCTGGGCCACCCCTGCAACGCCGGGGCTGTGCACTACTTCGCATTGGAAGACGGTCCCCGAAGACTGTCACGCCGTCTGGCGGCACTCGGCGGCGCGGACACGGACCGCCTGTCCTTCTGTTGTGAAACGCCCGCCGACCTGGTCGGTGCGATAAGAGCCCTGTACGATTCCGGCACCGTTTGCGTGGTGGTGGACACCCTCGGGAGGGCGTTCTCCTTCGACCACAACGACCAGGAGAAGGTTTACGAGGTCATGGCCCCCCTACAAGCCCTGGCCACCCATTTTGAGCGGTCCCTGGTCGTCATCGACCACCTAAGGAAGGGACGAGGCGAGACTGCCGGCGTCGAGGATGTCGCCGGGTCCATCGGCAAGGCGGCATCTGCAGACAACTTGTGGTTGCTCGACCGGCCCGCCCGACAGAAGAACGCCACCCTCGACATCATCTCCCGTGATCTGGACGAAGACCTCAGTCTGGCCCTGGAACCCGTCGACGGTGGTGGGTGGCATTGTGTCGGCAACGCGGACGCTGTACGCCGCACGGAAGGCCGGCAGAAGCTGTTGGATGCCTGTACGGCGGTCCACCGTGCCGGCGATGACATCACCGTCACAACGGTCTCCGCGAGTGGCGGGTTCGATGGTGGATATGTATCAAGGACACTGTCCGACCTGGTCGAAATCGGCGACCTGGTCCGACTGCCGAAGCGGGGCACCATTCAACCCTACGCCCTGAAAAACCCAGTCAACAAGGTCAACATGGTCAACAACGAGGGGGGGAAATTGACCTTCTTGCCATTATTGACCACCCCCGTCTGGGGTGAGTTATGACGCCCACTGCTGCCGCCCTACTGGCCCGCGTCCGCGCTGCAGGGGCTAATGTCGAGGCCCACGGCGACAAAATCACGTGGTGCGCTCCGGCACCCCTACCTGCCGATCTGCTGGACGAGCTTCGCCGTCACAAGCACGAGGTGATGCAGGCGCTGTGCCCGCTGTCGGTGGCGACCGTCGCCGAGCTACGCGCCGCCATCGAAATCCTGACGCGCCCCGATATCCGCGGCTGCTCCCGTTGTTCAGGCAGGAGAACACCCCGATGAGTCCACCGAGGCCAACATCCAGCTTGACGAGTGAAATGGCACTCATTGGCGGCACGTTGATAGGCCGAGATCCTGGTGCCTGGGTGCGGGATCACAAGGGGCAGACGATGGCCGCATTTGAGCCAGAGGCGATCGGCACCGTCGATCGGGAGATGTTCCGGGCGAATTTCGATGCCATCGCCTCTGGCACGATGAAGGTCAACAGGGAGTGACCGACGATGGCACCGCGGCGGACACCGGACGACCGGACGACCAAAAAACAAGCCTTCCTGAAGGCCCTGGGCGCGAGTGGCAACATTACGCTAAGTGCCAGGGCTGCGGGGTCTGCACGTTCGGTTGTTTACGAATGGAGGGAGAAGGACGAGGCGTTCGGCGTAGCCTGGGATGAAGCCCTCGCTGAAGCCGCGGATGTGATCGAAGGCGAGATCTACCGACGTGCTGTCGATGGTGTCGAGGAGGGAATCTACTACCAGGGTAAAAAAGTGGACGTGGTGCGAAGATACGATAGCCTCCTTCTCATCTTTTTGGCGAAGGCTTGCAACCGTCGCCGCTTCGATCCACCTGGATACGTGCAACTCGCCATCCACGAAGAACTCAACGCCAAGCTGGCGACGATGGAGGAGCGGCTCGACGCCGTGCTTGCACAACGCTCAGAGCTACCTGCACCCAACCCCGAACGGTGAACATCATGCCGAGAATTCAGCACTTGAAAGCACAGTTGAAACGAGTCAAGAAGGACGTCGATGCGATCTATGGCCCGGCACCGGAGGAGCTGCAGGAGCCTGAGCCGGAGGGCTGTGAGGTGGTAGACGCCGTGGAAGAGCTGCAGCTGGAGCTACACGGCGTCACGCGGCGCCTGGAGCGGCTTGAACGAATCCAGGCACGAACCACCCGCCCAACAGATCAGGAGATCGTGCAACGGCTGCTTGACGAGGATCTGTTTGCCGAGGCCCGACGATGACGGAGGCGAGACAATACACCCATGCCCGGCCACGTGGCCGGCGCCGCCTCGATTGGCACGGGTGACTTCAACCGGGGCACCGCAGCCACGTCAGGTAGTCGAGACAGTCCGCGTCACTCCGGAACCAAGCCTGGAACTCGCCAACCGAACTCGGGTAATGCTCGCCAGCTCGTGGGGTTGCCATGGCGCCAAGATATGGTGACTCCGGTTAAATGGATACCCC
>JAQCJA010000628.1 GCA_027593305.1 bacterium | reverse complement strand
CCCATAAAGGACCCAATCTCCAGTGAAACAACCACTTACACCAAAACCTCTGCTGGAACTTCGGGCTAAGGGCATAATCCCGCCTTCGGCTCGGCGCCTGCGCTGACGCAACAGACCGAAGGCGGACAGGAAGGCGAAGGGTCTGGGTGGCCACTGCCTGCACCGGCACCTTCGGCGGCCTGCGTCAGGCCGAACATGATTGAGAGGCGCAGCGACAGGCGCGCTACTGTCACGGCCAACGCTCGAGGTGCATCAACGCACGAGCAACAGCTTGCGTGTCGCCACTTCTGTGCCCGTCTGCAGGCGCGAGAAATAGAGACCGGTGCCGAGCCGGTGGCCGTGCCGATCGCGGCCATCCCAACGCACCGTATGGGAACCTGCCGGGCGCAGGCCCTGGACAAGCGTCACCACCCGTTGCCCCTGGAGATTGTAGATCGCCAGATCGACCGGGTGTCTTTGCGCGAGCGTGAAGCCGATCGTCGTCTGGCTGTTGACGGGATTGGGATAGTTCTCAAGCCACGCCGTGGCGGATGGCACAGGCGCATCGGTGGCGACATGGGTCGACGGATGTGCGATCAGAGTGACATCGTCGACAAACAGGCGGCCGGAGAAACGGCCCCTGAGCCGCAGAGATTCGATGTAGGGATGGTTGAGTTCGAACTCGTCCAACGGGATTTCCACGATCTGCCATCCCGTACGATCCAACCCGACACCACCGGTGGCCCGGTCGGCGGCCAGCAGGGACTGCGGAAAATGGTTGTCCACATAGAGCAGGAACCAGTGCGGCTCTGCAACCGTGATGTCGTCGAAAAACACAGCCATACGAATGGCTCTGTAGCGTGACACATCCAGCGGCGCATCACGTACCAGGGTTACCTCCCAGCCCTGCGTATCGCTTTGCAGCGCTATGGCAAACTGGCCCTCATAGGTTTGTTCAGTCGCCTCCAGGTTGACGGCAACCTGTGACACAGTTCCCAGTGTCCAGTTGTCTGCCAGCGAATCGGCAAACACCGTGGGGCTCCCCAGGGTTGCGGATGCGTCGGCGGACCCGGCGTATTGCACCTTGAGTGCGATCCCGGGCCATAACACCTCGATGCCGTGCTCCGAAGTTCGAGACGCGGTAAAGAGCTCGTTCGTGCCGGGACGAAGCAGACTCAGCGGCACAGCGACCTCGTCGTAGCTGTAGTCATGTGTCCGGCCCACCCGCGGCACGACCTGACGACCGTTGACGCCAATCGAGTCAGCATGACCGCCGCTCCACGTCGCCACAAGCAACTGGGCGGCTACGGCGCGATCGAGGTCGTGGGGTATGAAGGCGTGGTTGTGCTGGTAACTGTTGCCGACGCGCGTCGCCCAGTGGCCCGGCACTTCGTCGGGCTCGTACAACACGACCGAGCGGTGCGGACGCGACAATACGAGGCCATCGACGGCATCCGTCATATAGTAGACGCCCGCCGTATCGCGGATACGGGCCATTACCCGCAGCGGCCGGTCCTGATCCGGGACCCAATCGGTGCGCCACACAAGATTGAAGGGAGCCTCGAGGACGGTGCCGAGATGGCGAGCGATTTCACCGTAGCGGTAGTTGTAGTGCCACTGGTGATAGACGCCATTGCCCTCGAAATCAAAGTCTCGATAGCGGCCGATGAAGTCGACCCGGGTGATGGCGTCGTCGGTGCTGCTCAGCTGCAGAGCCAGAGAATCGCCGAAGCTGCTGTGCGCTGCAGGAGAGGTGATGCGGCCGTCCGCATGCGGCCTGGTGTCGTCGTAGAAGATGCGAAACGTCACACCATAGACGCCCCACTGGCCCCAGCCGAAATCGAAGCAGACCTGGCGACCGGAGGTGAATTCGAAGGTGTTGTCCCCCGGATGGAGTTGGTCCAGTGGGATCGGCACGGATGGATAGGTGAAGTACTGGTACCCTTCCGGGCAGGGATTGACGCCTGCCTCGCCCGGAATCGCGGCTGGCACGGGGATGTCGATCCAGTCGTGGCCGTTGACACGCATGCGCTTGCTGCTGGTACCGGCGTGTCCGCCCCATTGTTCGATATAGACCTCAGCGCCGATGGCGCCGGCAAAATCATCGAGGTCGACATGGTTGACGCGATTGGGGAGGAAGACCTGGGCGCCGGAGTGGGGGGCATCCGGGTCGGTGACGCGCTGCCAACTGGCGGCGTTGCCCCAGGGACCCGTCCAGAGGTATTCACGGAAGATGTCGCCCGGCCCGGGTTCGCCATGGACTGCGGTGGCGGCGGCGAAGAGGATCACGAGACCGGTGAAGGGCATGACACGAAAAGGGGGTCGCATGCAGCAGACCTTATCGGTGGTCGGCTTTTCCTGCAACGATGATCATCGCAGGACCCCGTCACCGGGCTCGCCGGAACGGCACAGAATGCCGTGATTCCACTGATCGATTCCCTTCCCACAACGGGATGCTCATCTCATGCAGGCCAGAAAGAAGAGGACCCATGACAATGGAATATCGGCATCTCGGCAGTGCAGGCGTGCGCGTTTCTCCGCTGTGCCTGGGCACGATGATGTTTGGCGGCCCCACGGAGGAGGCGGAGTCGATCCGCATCATTCACAGAGCCCTCGACGAGGGCATCAACTTCCTCGACACGGCCAACGTCTACAACGGTGGTGCTTCCGAGACCGTCGTCGGCAAGGCGCTCAAAGGCCGCCGTGAGAGTGTTGTGCTCGCGACCAAGGTGCGGGGCAACACCGGCGACGGTCCGAACGATCGGGGGACCAGTGTCTACCATATCATGATGGCCGTCGAGAACTCGTTGCGCCGTCTCGACACGGATCACATCGATCTGTACCTGCTGCATCGACACGAGCCGGAAACACCGATCGAAGAGAGCCTCGAAGCCCTGGATCGGCTCGTGCAACA
>JAQCJA010000627.1 GCA_027593305.1 bacterium | reverse complement strand
CCACCAAGGAAAGCCCCGGCAGCCGAGCCACTGAGGCCGGTGGCAATGCGCCAGGTTGTGTTGCGCTGCTCCTGCGGGTCGGTGCTGCCCAGGCGGGCGCCGATGCGGGCGCTCTGGCGCTGCAGCCAGGTGTCGTTCATATGGTGCTGGTGTTCATGCCGACAAAACATGCTGAGGAGCGTAACCCACAAGCCCTCCCGGCGTTCCCAGCCACAGGGTTCCATGAGAATCCTGCACGATCTGCTGCACAGAGCCGATATACTCGCAGTGTATGCTTTGGAAGGAATCGTCGTGCCAGCGGCTGATGCCGCTTTCGCTGCCAATCCACAGATGGCCGAGACTGTCAAGAAAGAGGCACTGGACGAAATTGCTCGGCAGCCCCTCCTGTATGCTGAAGTTGTGCAACTCGGTTCCGTCGAACCGGCTCAAGCCACCGGTCGTGGCGATCCACAGGTTGCCCTTCCCGTCGTCGCAGAGATCCTCAACACAGTTGTCAGGCAGGCCTTCAGCGACGCCGTAAAACGACAGCCCGTCGACTTCGGCGTAGCGTCCGACGCCCCGCCCCGGTCCCTGGCCGCCGAGCCCCCCCAGGCCAAACCAGATGGCCCCATCCGCCCGCTTGCAGATCGCAGAGATATACTGCAAGCCCTCCCGTGGGAGTTCGAGCAGTTGCGTGAGGCTGCCCCTGGCATAGCAGGAGAGCCGGAGATTCCGTGCGTCGCCGTGGCCGATGTAGAGCACTCCGGCCTCGTCTTCTGCCAGACTGTAGACGCGCGCCAGCGGCCCGCCGGGCTCGGCGTCGACTCGATGGAAGCGCTGCCCGTCGCAGCGAATGAGTCCATTCCAGTCGCCGAGCCAAAGTGTGCCATCGCTGTGCTGGTGCAGGGCCATGCAGTCGATGGCCGACAGACCTTCCTGCGGACCAACCGTTGCGAGTGTGCTGCCATCCCAGCGCGTCACGTGGCTGGCGTCCGCTCCCTCGATGGCGCCGAAACCAGCCCAGATGCGGCCGGCGGCGTCCTGCGTCAGGCAGCTGATCGGCCCCTGACCTGTGTCGATGATGTGGATGCCTGTGGGGTCGTGGCAGCAGGCGCCTCCGCCCCAGGTGGCAAACCAGACGTGGTCTTCGTGATCCAGGTGCATGGCGCTCACGTTGAGTTCGATGTCGCCTTCCTGCCATTGCTGTGGCTCGGTGAAAGGGCCGGAGCTGAATGTCAGGACCCGCTGGCCGTCAACTTCCAGTTCGTGTTGCCCGACCTCACCCGACAGACCTGCGGACCAGACGAAGGTGACAGGATCCTGCGCGGCATCGGCGGCGACCGGTGCCGTTTCCCATGTGACGGTCTGTGATCGATCCTGCCCGAAGGCCCAGGAACTCGGGGACCGAATGTCGAGACTGCGGTCGGTGGGCCGATCGCCGGAGTTGCTGGCGGCGATGAGTCGAGCAAAGCCCTCGACGGGATTCGTCACCACCGACGCGGCAGCCGTCGATGATGCCAGCAGCATCAGCAGCAGGAACAGCCTTCGTGCGGCGACAATCATGCGCTGCTCCCCTGTCAGGTGGTGGGTGTGGTCCACGTTCTTGTCCGTCATAGTACGTTTTTCCACGTCGGCCTTCACATCCGCAGAGATGGCACGTCATCCCGCTGCAGGCACGCCTGTTCCTGCACCTCACTCTTGGCTTTATTGGCGCCGTCCCCACAACACCCAGACAAGGTCAGCTACGATGCCCAGCACGATCACTGCCGTTGCCATCACCGAATTCGAATTCAGCGTCGATAACATCGGTCTCGAACAGGCTGCCGCCGGCGTTGGCAACATGGCCTACGTCAAAGGTGGACGCTTCCCCGCGCGGCGCTTCGCCGTGCGCATCTCGACCAGCGACGGTGTGTCCGGCGAGTACGTCGCACACTGGGTGGGCACACCCGCCACCCTTGCCCAGACGCGCATGCTGGCGCCGCTGCTCATCGGCCGCGACGCCGACCAGCGCGAATTGATCTACGACGATCTCAAACGCGAGTTGCGGGCCTACGATCACATGGGTCATGGGGTGCTCGACATCGCCCTGTGGGACCTGGCGGGCAAGAAGCACGGTGCCTCGGTGTCATCCCTGCTGGGCGGTTTCAAGGACCGGCTGCCGACCTACGCCAGCACCTATCACGGGCAGGAATCCCCCGGTGGCCTCGATACGCCGGAAGCCTTTGCCGACTATGCCGAGCAGTGCAAGGCACAGGGCTTCCACGGCTTCAAGATCCACGGCTGGAACAGTGGTGATGTCCACCGCGAAGTGCGCAATCTGCTGGGTGTGCGGCAGCGGGTCGGCGACGGCTGGCGGTTGATGCTGGATCCCGCCTGCCAGTTGCGCACGTGGATGGATGCCCTCACTGTGGGCCGCGCCTGCGACGAGGCGGGTTACTTCTGGTACGAGGACCCCTACCGCGACTCAGGGGTCTCCGCCTTCGGCCACCAGCGCCTGCGCGAGCAACTGCAGACGCCCCTGCTTGTCAGCGAACACGTGCGCGGCTTCGAGCAGAAGGCATCCTTCCTGATCAACGGCGGCTGCGACATGATTCACGCCGACCCCGAGTACGACATGGGGATCACCGGTGTCATGAAGATCGCCCACTTCTGCGAAGGCCTGGGTCTCGACGTGCAGTTGCACGCATGCGGACCGGCGCACCGGGCGTGCAATTCCGCCATCCGCAACACCCACATGTACGAGATGGCCCTCATGTGTCCGGGTATGCCGAACACGGTGCCCCCCGTCTATACCTGTGGCTATTCCGACCAGCCCGAAGACTTGGGCAAGGATGGCTGTGTGCCGGTTCCCGACGGGCCGGGGTTGGGTGTTTCCTATGACTGGGACTTCATCGAAGCCCACAAGACCCAGCACGTGACC